>JBPCTP010000359.1:0-5703 GCA_051011615.1 Microthrixaceae bacterium
CTGCAGGCTCGTCAACAGATCCGCGAGCAGCCCATCGGGCGAAGGCCTGGACTTCACGCCGGTAGACCTCCGTGGTCGACGGGGCAAGCGCGAGCGAGGTCACGAATTCGTCGATCTTCCACGCCAATTGATCCATGCCTCCAAGGCTCCCAAGTTGGGTAGTCCCGCCGATCGGCGGAGATGCGTCGCGAGACGGACTACTCTAGCAACTACCCGAAGTGATTGTGTGACCACCGAGAGAGTTTCCCGGCGACGGTCCCCCTCACGATCAGAGGCTGCGGTGCCAGCCGCTCAAAGCCGGCGCTCGAGCCACCCGCCTCGCAACACAACCGATCCCTCCAGCTCCAACTGCGCGATTGCCGCGGACACTTCGCCCAATGACGCCCCGCAGCGCAGCACAACGGTGTCCAGCGAAAGGGTCGATTCAGCGAGTTCGTTGAGAATCTCATCGCCCAACGGCTTGGCCGACACGGCATCTGCCGCCACTGTGCGCTGTTTGGGAGGTTGCGGGCCTGCCGGGCCAACGGTGCCTGAGTCGTTGGCGGCTGCGGAGCTGGTGTTGCCGCCCGCGAAGCTGGTCTTGCCAGCAGCGGAACCCCGATCAAATCTGGCTCGGGTCGGGTCCGATCGCGCAGCTCGGGTTGCATCGAAGCCGGGGGATTTATCGGCGCCGGTTCTCAGCATGGAGATGACATCGTCGGCAGAGGTGCAGATCTCGGCGCCATCACGCAGGAGATCGTGGCAACCCTCGCTGGCAGACCGCCCCAAGGGTCCCGGAACGGCCATGACCGCCCGATCGCGCAGCAATGCTTCGCCGACGGTTGACATCGATCCTCCCCGCGACGCTGACTCCACCACGACCACCACTTGTGAGAACGCCGCTATGAGGCGGTTTCGCACAGGGAACCTCCATGGGGCGGATGTGACTCCCGGTGGCACCTCGCTGACCATCAGGCCGCGGCTCGACACTTCGGCGGCAATGGACCGGTTGCGCCTCGGACACGGCCGGTCGTGACCAGCGCCGATGACCGCGACGACAGGGCATCCGCCTTCCAGGGCCCCGGCGTGCGCCGCAGCATCGATTCCCAGTGCGAGTCCGGACACGACGGTGACACCGTTCTCGGACAACTCACGACCCAATTGGTGGGCGATTCGCATGCCGTAGGACGACGCTCGCCGCGTGCCCACTATCGCCACCGTTGGCCCGAGATCAGTCGGTGGTCGACCGGAACAGAACAGCACTCCCGGCGGTTCGGGCTCGGAGCGCAAGAAGCTGGGCAGCTCGCCCTCGACCAGCAGATCCACCCCCAACTCATCCAGACGTCGGTGCATGACCGTTGGGCGATCCCGATCGGAGGAAGCCTCTCGGCTCCAGCGTTGGAGCAGCCCGGGTTCGATGCGGGGCGGCGGTCGTTCCGTAGTTGCCTCCCGCCTGTGCGCCGAGCCGAGCTTCAGCCGACCGCTTGCGACGAGCTGCCAGACGTGTTCGGGATCTCCGAGGCCCGCGAGCCACCGCATTCGGGCCGGACCGACACGGTCGAGCGAGGCCAGAGCGGCCAGGTGGCCGCTACCCGTGACAGGGGGCTGTTCAACGGCACTCACGTCGCCACAGCCGCAGATGTCTGGCCGCCCCGAAGCAGGATGGCCTGTCCAATCACACCGACTCCAAGCGGCGGGCTCTCGCCCGCAAGATCGCACAACGTGAGAGCGACGGCCCGCGTGCGCTGTGCGCCCCGCATGGTGAGTCTGCCTCGTTCGAGCTGGTCGCGCAGCAGGGCCTGGGCCTCCGGCTGAAGCGGAGCGGCATCTTCGAGACCGCTTCCTGAGAGCTGCCTGTTGGCCGAAACTCCGCGCAGACGGGCTCGTTTGCGTGCCCTCGCCACCCTGGGAACCACATCCGACGTACGCTCACCCTCGGGGGCGTCGAATACAGCTGCCGGATCGGGTGGCCCGACCCCCAGCTGGAGGTCGAAGCGGTCCATCAGCGGTCCGCTGAGTCTGCGTCGGTAGCGGGCCAGCTGCGCTTCCGAGCAGCGACACGGCCCGTAGCCCCGCTGGCCGCACGGACATGGATTGGTTGCACCAACCAGCAGGAACCGCGCCGGGAGGCGTACCGAGAGGGCTGCACGCGACACCGTGATCCAGCCTGATTCGAGCGGTTGCCTGAGTGCGTCCAGATGGGCGGCGGGGAACTCACCCAGCTCGTCGAGGAACAGAACGCCACCGGAGGCCATCGACACCTCGCCCGGTCGCAACACCGAAGTACCGCCCCCGATGAGTGCCGTGATCGAAGCAGTGTGGTGCGGCGCACGCAGCGGCGGACGTCGAATCAGGGCCATCTCGCTGAGCCGGCCGGCAGCCGAGTGCGCGGCGGTGACATCCAGCGCCTCACGTCCTTCCAGGTCGGGCAACAAGGGAGGGAGCCTCTCAGCCAGCATCGTCTTTCCAGCACCTGGAGGGCCGCTCATGAGGAGGTGATGTCCACCGGCAGCAGCGACCTCCAGCGCGGCGCGGGCGAAGGGCTGACCTCGAACGTCCGCCAGGTCGGGCCCGGCGTGGGTGCCGGGCGTCGGGGGTGCAGGTGGTGGCTCCGGCCACGGCTCCTCGCCGCGCAAGCAGGCGACCACCTCACAAAGGTTGCTGACCCCGAGTGCATCCGGTCTGCAGAGACGGGCCTCGGGCGTGGAACGGAGGGGTACGACCGGGCGTGCTTCGCAAGCCTCGGACAGAGGGAGCACTCCCGGCACGGGTCTCACGCTGCCATCGAGGCCCAGTTCGCCCACGAACGCCAGGCCCTCGACCGCCGAGCGCGGGACCACCTCCTCGGCCACCAGCAGCGCCACAGCTATGGCGAGGTCCAGACCCGCCCCGATCTTGCGCAGCCGGGTCGGCGCGAGGTTGATCGTCATGCGGCGATCCGGCCATGGGTGACCAGAACTAAGCAGAGCAGAACGCACGCGGTCACGGGACTCACGACAAGAGGTGTCGGGCAGCCCGACGACGGTGTAGCCCGGAAGGCCGTCGCTCGTATGAGCCTCCACGGTCACCGCGTGACCTACGACTCCCAGCAGCGTGGCGGACGGAACGGTTGCGAGCACGGATTCAACTCCTCGATCAAACCCAGCCGTCGATGTGACAGACGACAGGTCTTCCGGGCCGAACCCGGAGGAGCAGCGCAAGCTGCAAGCGATTCCGAACGTGCTTCATCCGCGGGATGACCAGGCTCAGAACGTGCAACGACCGTAGCGGCGGCCTGTGACAACCATGATTGACATGCCTGCCCCAGCGCGAGGCCAGGAACACCGGACGCGATGTTGACACCGCACCCGGCCGCGCATTTTGTCGGGTGTGCTCTGCATACTGGGTTCGTGTCCAGCGAACCCCCCGCCGATGCAGGCACCCCGCATCCGGAGTCGGCGCCCGGGTCGAGCGATGCGCGGGTGGCGCATGACCGGCAGGACCCAACTGAGTGAAACAAGGCGATGCGGGCAACAGAGGGCCCAGCGGCGGATAATGGGGCCGTGGGATTCAACCCTCATCACAAACAGCGCCGCTCCCCCGCCGACATCGTCTTCGTCGTCGGTGCGCTTGCCATCGCTCTCGGGCTGCTTGCCTGGGCCCTGTTCGGTTGAGCCGGTCCACGCCCATGCCACGCAGCACCGATTTCACCGCCACCGCGGAATGCGAAGTGCGTACCGTGCAGCCGTACCAGGCACACAAGGCCTACCTCTGCCCCGGCTGCAATCGCGACATCCCCGAGGCCACGGGCCACATAGTGGCGGTACCACTGGAGGCGCCTGACCTGAGACGTCACTGGCACAAGGGCTGTTGGGCCCGCCGGGAAACCCGCGCGCCGAGGGACTGAACTCTCACTCGTAGCCGCAACCCACAACCACAACCGCGCCCGCGGCCGGCGGTCAGCCGGCGTCGTGCACTTCGCTCAGCCAGGCGCGGTCAGAACGCGTTAGGTCGTACCTCCACCCGGCCATTCAGCACTGCTGCCAGGTCGAAGCGAATCCCTTGCCGCGCCGGCCTCTCGACGCGCAGGAACTCCATTGCGGCGAGACGTTGACGCTGTACCCGTCGTTCATCGACCGCCTCGAACGGCGACCCGTAGCGCGTCGATGATCGTGTCTTGACCTCGCAGAACACAATCGTGTTCTGAAGCGCCACGACCAGGTCGATCTCTCCGCGCCGGCATCGCCAGTTGCGCGCCAGGATCGTGCCGCCTCTTTGCTCGTACCAGACGGCGACGCGATCCTCGCCGTCACGTCCCAGCTTCAGGTGATCGTGTCGTTGTCCGGCAGCTGGCTCGCGACCCCTCTTGCGACGCGCCATGCGGTGACTCCCCGGAGCGCGGTGGCGCCCAACTGCGGGCAGAACCCGACGGGGGGAAAGCACTCCATCCCCGATGCCGGGATGGCAACTGTGAGCAGCGAAGACTCAGTCTCGCTTTTCGCGGATCTTGGCGGACTTGCCGACACGGTCGCGCAGGTAATACAGCTTGGCTCGACGCACGTCGCCACGGCTGTGGACCTCGATGTGGTCGATGATCGGGGAATGCAGCGGAAAGGTGCGCTCCACACCGACGCTGTTGGAGAGCTTTCGCACAGTGAAGCTCTCGTGCAGGCCACTTCCGCGGCGAGCGATCACGACGCCCTGGAACACCTGCACACGTTCCTTGTTTCCCTCGACGACCTTGACGTGCACCTTCAGGGTGTCGCCGGGGCTGAACTCGGGCACGTCGTCGCGCATGCTCGCCTGGTCGATTACATCTGTGGACTTCATGTCTTCTCCTCGGGGCCCGCAAACGCTGCGGCGCACGAAGGGTCAATGGTAGCCACCCATCACCTCACAGTGGAAAGCCGACCAGACGTGGGCAGCCGAAACTGCGGCCAATTTGGTGCGGTCACCCAGGATGTCAGACATCGGGCACGACGATGTCGAACTCTGCCAGCAGCCCTTGTTCCGACTCGTCGAGACCCCCTCGCGCTGCGATCAGATCCGGACGTTCCGAGGCAGTTCGAGCCAGCGCCATGGCGTGACGCCAACGTGCCACACGGCCATGGTCGCCTCCTCGCAGCACCTCAGGCACCTCCCAACCGCGGAAGTCGGCCGGTCGTGTGTACTGCGGATACTCCAACAGCCCTGCCGAGAACGACTCCTCGTCGGCTGACCGGTCATTGCCCATTACTCCGGGCAACAGCCGGCCAACCGCCTCGAGCAAGACCATCGCCGCCACTTCGCCACCGTTGAGCACGTAGTCACCGATGGAAACCTCGGCGTCGGCGAGCCGGCTGCGAACGCGGTCGTCGACACCCTCGTAGCGACCACAGATCAAGCTGAATCCCGGCAGGGCAGCCAGTTCCCTCACATGGGCCTGGTCGAGCCGGCGGCCGGCGGGGCCGAGCAACAGCAGGGGACGAGGAGGTTCCTCGGCTGAGACCAGCTCGAAGATCGGCTCCGGTTTCATGACCATGCCCGCGCCGCCGCCGAATGGGGCGTCGTCGACACTGCGGTGCACGTCGGCGGTGTGATCGCGCGGATCGTGGGTACGCAGATCGAGAAGGCCACGCTCACGGGCCTTGCCCAGCAGGCTGCGCGAGGCGAAGTCCTCGAGCATCTCGGGGAAGATCGTGATCACGTCGATGCGCATGGCACTCCTCAGAGATCGAACAGGCCGTCGGGCACGTCGACGCGCAC
>JBPCTP010000360.1:0-9846 GCA_051011615.1 Microthrixaceae bacterium
TCCACCCGCTGGGCATCGTCGCCAAAGGGCCAACGTGGTACCTGGTCTGCAACACCGAGACCGGTCGGCGGACCTTCCGGATCGACCGCGTGTCGTCGGTCGCACCGACGAGCGATCCTGTCCGCAGACCTGACGGGTTCGACCTGGCCGAGAGCTGGCGCGAGATCGCTGACGAGATCGACCGCAAGCGAACACCCCTCGAGGTTCAGGCACTATGTGCTCACGACGGAATCGGCCTTCTCCGCATGACTCTCGGCGGGAGGCTCGAGGTGGGAGGTTCCACGACCGACGGCCGCATCGCAGTAGTGATACGCGGCCACAACGACTACGCGCTCGCTGGGGAACTTGCCGGGCTTGTCGAATGGCTCGAGGTGACCGGTCCCCCCGGCGTGCGCGACCACCTGTCCTCCATTGGCAACGCGCTCATGGAGCGCTACGGCGAGCCGCGCCACTAGGACCGTCTCCGCGACCACGAGCGGGCAGCACCAGTTGCGAGCCTGAATACGATGGCCTGGTGCAACGACACCCCGCCCTCGGCCTCCGGCCGATTCTCGTGCTCCCGGTATTGCTGGCGGCCTCGATGTCGCCGATTGCGTGCGGTGGCACCGAGACCGGGAGCGGCTCCGAGACCGTCGACAAAAACGAGGCCGACCTCGTGGCGGGCGAGCAGACGTACATGGACTTCTGTGGATCGTGCCACGGACGCGACTTCGACGGCAGTGCCGCCGGTCCATCACAGCTGGATGCTGTGTTCGCCCCCGATGTCACCACCGATGAGGATTTCCGAACGGCGATCACCGAAGGTGCACCCGAGAGGAACTACGACTTCACGGCCATGCCTGCGATCGGTAGCCTCGACGATGCTGAGATCGAGAACGTGATCGCGTACATCCGTAGCGTTCAGCAGGAGCGGGGCTTCAACGACTGAGCCCGGTCCGCGTACGGACAGGCGGGTCGCCGGGAGTACCCTGCCGCCCATGAGCGAAGCGACCACCGGCGACACAACAACCGAACACACCCACGGCCCCGGGGATACCGGCACCGATGATGCGGACCTGACCGCCGCCGACGTTCGCTGGGAGCTCGAGACGCTTGTCGACGGCAGCGTCGAGGAGATGTTGGATTCCGCCGACGCACTCAGCGATGAGCTGGCCCGAGCGAGAGGCACGATCCCGGATCTCGACAGCGCCGGGCTGGCAGCACTGATGCATCGCTCTGCGGAGCTCGAGGAACTGCTCGGCAGGGTTGGCAACTACGTGATGCTGAGGTTCTCCGAGCGCACGGACGACCCCGAACGGGGCGCGGCGATGATGGAGGTGCAGGAGCGCTCGACCGCGATGGCCACGAAGTTGGTGTTCTTCGAGATCGAGTGGGCCGCACTTTCCGACAACAGGGTCGATGAGCTGCTGGCCGACCCCGCGCTCGACTTCTGCGCCCACCATCTTCGGAACATGCGTCGCTATCGCGACCATCTGCTGAGCGAAGCCGAGGAGAAGTTGCTCACCGAGAAGTCGGTCAGCGGCGCAAGCGCCTGGGTGCGGCTCTTCGATGAACTCACCTCCGCCCTCACCGTCGAGCTTCCGGGAGAACTGGCAGGCCAGCCTGCCGAGAAGACTGTCACGACCGGACTCGAGGCAGGCCTCTCGCTGATCCAGCACCCGGACCGCGACGTGCGGCGAACAGCGGCCGAAGCGGTCACGGAGTCGCTCGCCCCCGGTCTGCGCACCCGCGGATTCGTGTTCAACACCCTCGCTCTCGACAAGTCCGTGGATGACCGCTTGCGCAACTACGACAATTGGATCTCTTCGCGCAATCTCTCCAATGAAGCGTCCGACGAGTCGGTGGCCGCACTCGTGCAGGCGGTCGTGAACCGCTACGACATCCCGCATCGCTGGTACGCGGCCAAGGCACAGGCCCTGGGGCTCGACAAGCTCGCCGACTACGACCGCATGGCCAGCGTGGCCGAGGACGAGTCAACGATCGGTTGGTCCGAAGCACGGGGCCTCGTGCTGGATGCATATGGCAGCTTCTCGCCGGAACTCGCCTCGGTTGCCCAACGCTTCTTCGACGAGAACTGGATCGACGCGCCGACAGGAGACGGAAAGCGACCCGGTGCGTTCTGTGCGTACACGGTTCCCTCGCACCATCCCTACGTCCTTCTCAACTGGACCGGCCGCAACCGCGACGTTCTCACTCTCGCCCACGAACTCGGCCACGGCCTGCATGCATACCTCGCCCGCGAACAGGGTGTGTTCCACCAGAGCACGCCCCTCACGCTCGCGGAGACGGCCTCGGTGTTCGGAGAGGCCGTCACCAACAACGCGCTGCTCGAACGCATAGATGACCCCTCACAGCAGTTCGCGCTGCTCGCCTCGACCCTCGAGGACTCGATCGCCACGGTCTTCCGACAGGTTGCGATGAACCGTTTCGAGGACGCCGTACACCTGACCCGCCGCGATGAGGGCGAACTCTCCACCGAGCGATTCGGCGAACTGTGGGCAGAAACCCAGACCGCCGCCCTCGGCGACTCGGTGGAGCTGACCGACGGCTACCTCACCTGGTGGAGCTACATCCCGCACTTCATCGGCACACCCGGGTACGTCTACGCGTATGCCTACGGCCAGCTTCTGGCACTGTCGGTGTACGCGCGCTACCGAGAGCGCGGCGACGGCTTCGTACCCGCATACCTCGAGCTGCTGAGTGCCGGGGGTTCGATGTCGCCCGAGGAGCTGGGTCGAATCGTCGATTGCGACCTCGGCGATCCGGGCTTCTGGGACGCCGGGCTCGACATCGTGGAGGGACAACTCGATGCTGCGCTCGAGTCGGGGCGCAGATCAGGGCGGCTTCAGTAGACAGCGGCCCACCGAGCTCCGCCCGCCATTGCCTTGGTGGCAGAGCAGGCGCTCTCCGCGCGTGGCCGAACGCATCCGCTGAGCCACCTCGATGCATTCGAGGTGCTCTGGGCCCATGCCGGTGAGCATCCCCTGTGCGACTTGCGCCCAACGGTACGATCCACTCAACGATTCGAGGGGGTCCAGGGGCGTATCCGGTCTTCGGTGCGTTCGTAAGCAGGTCGATACGTCCGCAGGGGGCGCACAGGAAATGTTGCCGAGTTCCGACGGGATCAACCTCTCGCCACAGGCACTTTCAGTGTTGACCGAGGGCTTGCTGGTGGTCGCCTCTGATGGCTCCATCTCTGCCGCGAACACCGCCTTCGGCGCACTTGTCGACATGCCGGTCGACCACCTGATGGGACACAACGTGCTTGCACCGCCGTGGCAGCTCGAGTCGCGCCATGGCGAGGTGTTCCCACCTGCTGCGGGTCCCATCGATGCCGTGCTGCACGGCACACGCACGGAGTCCGACGAAACCGTTCTGCTGCGCACGGCGACCAAGGCGCAATGGATACGCATGCGAGTCGGAATGCAGGCCCCGGGAGACATCCGCAACGGAATCGTGGTCGCGGCGAGTGACCTGAGCAGCGTCGTGGAGGCGGAGGCGCACCTTCACCGATTGATGTACACCGACACGTTGACCTCACTCGCCTCGCGGGACCAGATCATTCGCCGTGTGTCCGACCTCTTGAACCAGTGCAACGGAACAGCGCTCCGCGTCGGAGTGCTGCAGGTCGACATCGACGGCTTCCGGGCGGTCAACGATTCGTTCGGACCTGCGGTCGGCGACGCTGTTCTCATCGAGTTGGCCGGACGTTTGCGCGACCTTGCTGATCGTCACGTCGAGATAGGCAGGGTGGGCGTCGATGAATTCCTGCTGGTTGTCAGCGGTGACGATCCGGCGCTGGCTTTCGATGCCCGGATGCGTTCGCTTGCTGAGGAGGTGCAGCGCAGGATCGCGGTTCCCTACTCCGCCGACAACCTCGAACTACACCTCACCGCCTCGGTGGGAGCATCGCGAGGCCCCGATGATGCCTCCATTGCGGTGGAGTTGATCGCCGCCGCCGACCGCGCACTGCAGACCTCGAGACGCAGGGGTCGCAACCAGTTCCGTTTCCACGATGTCACCGTCGACATCCGCAACCGCCAGCACATGCTTCTCGACCGCGACCTGCGGCTCGCCACAGCACGACGCGAACTCGAGGTCTACTACCAACCGATCCTCGACCTGCGCACCGGTGACCTCGCCGGAGCGGAGGCGCTGCTGCGATGGCACCATCACGAACGTGGCCCGGTGTCACCGGGCGAGTTCATCCCGGCTGCGGAGGCGACGGGCGCCATCGGTGCCATCAGCGACTTCGTACTCGAGACCGTGGCCGAGGACCTGGGCGGATGGAACGCGGATGGCGTATTTCCGTCCAGGCGACGTATCTCGGTGAACATCTCCGCTGCGGAGTTCAACCGTCGCGGCTTCCTCGACCGATTGATCTCGGTGCTGGAGAACTCACGCCTCGACCCCACCCGCCTGGAACTCGAGATCACCGAGTCACTCCTCGTCGACGATCTGCGAAGCGCGGCGGATCGGCTCCGACAGCTCGACCGGCGCGGCGTGCACGTAAGCATCGATGATTTCGGCACCGGCTACTCGTCGCTGTCCTACCTGCACCAGCTCCCTCTTCACACCCTCAAGATCGACAGGCGGTTCGTGGGCGACTTCTCCGATGATCGCTCCAACACCATCACGCGCACGATCGTGGCATTGGCCCACAACCTCGGCGTCGTGGCGGTCGCAGAGGGACTCGAACACGACCGCCAGCGACGGTTCCTCGACGAATGCGGATGCGACCTGGCGCAAGGCTTCCTCTTCGCTCCGCCGCTGCCAAAGCCCGCTTTCGAGGCGTTTCTTCGCTCCGCACCGATGCCGGTCGCGGCGAGCTGAGCTCACCCTTCGAACAGCTCCGCAGCCCCCTCGAACAGCGCTCATGAATGCCGCGCCTAGGCGTCGCGCTGACCAGGACCCGTCGGTTGACCCATGGCTGTATGCGGCTGAGTCACCCCGTCGCCGGGGGTGTCCAATACCGCACCCGGTCCGGTGTCCTCCGGCACCCAACCCGCTGAGGGCAGGGACACGACGAACACCGCTCCACCCCCGGGGGCGTCCTCCACGTGAATTCGACCACCGTGGGCCTCGACCAGGCGTTTGGTCAGCGACAGACCAAGCCCTGCCCCGCCTCGGTCGCGTTGGCGGCCTTCCTCGAGGCGTGCGAAACGTTCGAAGACTCGTTCGCGAGCCTCAGGGTCAACCCCGTCTCCGTCATCGGCGACACGCAGCACGACCCAAGGGCCTTCCTCCCTGAGGCTGATCCGAACACCGGCGTGTGCATGGCGTACGGCGTTGTCAGTCAGGTTGCGCGCAACGCTGGTGAGCTCGCCAGCATTTCCCCAAACTCGGCCGGCTGAAACCGCCGAGACGTCCACCGACTTGTCGGTGAAGCGCCTGGCCTGGGCCAGGACGAGATCTTCGAGGTCGACTTCCGAACGAGGTCCCTTGCGGCCCTCGTCCAAGCGCGCCATGGCAAGCAGGTTGCCCACCAGATGATCCAGCCGATCGTCCTCTGCGAGCACGATCTCCGCGACCCGAGGCCAGTCCACGTCGTCGGGATAGGCCAGGGCAGTCTCGAGCTCAGCGCGGATCGATGCCACCGGTGAGCGAAGCTCGTGGCTGGCATCGGAGATGAACTGGAGTTGAGCATCCGAGGCGTTTTCGAGGCGCTCCAGCATGCCGTTCATCGTTTCTGCCAGCTCAGCGATCTCGTCACCGCTGGCTGGCACAGCCACGCGGGCGTCGAGGTTGGTGGCGCTCAACTCGCGCACCCTGCGCGTCATACCTGCCACCGGCGCAAGGGTCCGACCTGCAACCACCCATGTCATTGCTCCAGCTGCCAGCACCAACAGCGGAAGCCCCAACACCAGCGCGCCGGTGAGAGCACGCACTGACCGGTCGATCGAGTCGCGTGGCGTCACGGCATGCAACTGGATGGGGCCCCGGTTGCTCGCGAGTTCAAGGGTGATCTCGAGGTAGTCCTCGGTGTTGGCCGGCAACCCACTGCGACCGAACAGGTAGATCCGCCCCATCTCGTCGCGCACCGTGCGTGACTCCAACTCCTGCAGTGCCTCGCCGTCGATGTAGAAGTAGGTCTCGGTGAGCACATCCTCGATGTCGTCGCCGCTCAGGCGGCGTTGGAGCTCCGCCTCGCTCACCAGCAGCTGGGAGGGAACGCCGCCCCGGCCCAGGACACCGGCCATCTCATCGAGCGCCTGTTCACTGCGCTGGCGGACGTCGTTCTCGAGCGTCGCCTCCACCCACTTCACGAGCAACAGCGCTCCGAGCAGCAAGGCCACACCCACAACCGCGATCACGATCACGGTCAAGCGCCAGCGAACCGACCTGCGCAGTCGCGACACCAGCGGAGGGTGCCGGGCGTGGCCCGTATCCGAGACCCCGGAGTGGGGGTCAGCCACTCGAGGCCTCTCCTATGCGGTAGCCGACTCCACGCACGGTTTCGATATCGTTGCGGTCAAAGGGTCGGTCGATCTTGCGGCGCAGGTACCCGACATAGACCTCCACCACGTTCGGGTCACCGTCGAAGTCGTCGCCCCAGACCTTTTCCAACAGCTCCTGTTTGCCCACGGTCTGCCCGGGACGACGCATCAGGGCTTCGAGCAACTCGTACTCGCGGGTGGTGAGCGCTATCTCGACATCACCGCGGCGGCAGGTTCGCGGCAGAGGGTCCAGAACGAGGTCGTCCACGACCATCGGCTGGGCCTTCGCATCCGTGGATCGCCGAAGGAGCGCGTTCAGGCGAGCAACAAGCACCACATATGAGAAAGGCTTGGAGAGGAAGTCGTCCGCTCCGGTGTCGAGCGCCTCGGCCTCGTCGTACTCACCGGACTTGGCGGTGAGCATGAGGATCGGGGTGGTCACACCCTCGCCGCGAAGGTTGCGGCAAACCTTGAAGCCGTTCATGCCCGGCAACATGATGTCGAGCACTATGGCATCGACGTCGTCGGAGCGACCGCGGTCGAGCCCCTCGAGGCCATCGTGGACCACTTCGACTCGAAATCCCTCCTGGGAAAGACCGCGCGAAATCCCGTCCGCGAGGGCAACCTCGTCCTCTATCACCAGCACCAGTGGGTCGTGCTCACTCGGGGTTGCCGTGTCGGTCGAACTCGAACTCTCGGACGCGGTGTTGTCTGGCACGGTTCCTCCTGCGATGTGGCACGTCGGTCGACGTACGTATTCGATGTGTCACACAGCTTCTCAGGATTGTGCCCTCCAAGCGGCGATCGTCGCACCCGGGATCGGCCTCGGCGATGAGGGTCGGCTCAGATTCGGGCAAACGACAGAAGAGATCGAGCCGATTCGGCGCCTGATGACTCTGCGAAAAACTGGGCGGGTCGGGAGTGGAGACAGACTGAATCAGTCATAGGTGGCCTCCAGCCACCACTGGCCCGACTCGAGGGTGAGCAGGTGGGCTGTGGCTCCGGGCTCGAGGATGACCTGGAGCCTCGCTCGGCGCCGGTGGCCTGTTGGGTCCCACCAGCGTTCGTCGATGCACCATGGGCCGGCCCATGCCTTCACATCGGCTCGCGGACCGCCGCCGATTCCGCATTGAGCCGGCGCACCCGAAACAACTCCCCGACCGTTGACCCCCACCGGAACGCCCTGGCCGTCGAGCACCTCCACCGACGCAGGCTCGGACCACACCGCAGCCGGCGAGGGAGCCGGGAGCGCTCCGGGCCAGGGGCGCTCGTCTCGACCCACCCGGGCGTCCAGGTCCACGGTTTCCAACGGCACGGGCCGGTATCGCTCCCCCGGAGAACGCCCGCCCCGCCACTCGGGCACCACCACAGCTTCAGGTCCGAGCATTGCCTGCACCCTTGCCAGCGCCTTGAGAGCCCGCTCCCCCACCTCGGAGCTCCCGCCCCAGAATCCGAGCTGCAGACCGTCGTCGGGCACAACCTGGTCTGGCACCAACTCGATGCGGCTGATTCCCCCGCGGCAACGCCCCAGACCTCGGCCGGTGGAGATCCAGCCATCGAGTTGCCAACGTGCCCGTTGTGCCAAAGCAGATGCCGAGAGTGCGCCTTCGTGTCGCCACAGGCGTTCGATGCGATCACCAACCTCTGTTTCAGCGACAACCAACACACGGGTACACGCCAACCCGCGTTTGGCCAGCTCGGAGTGCAGGTCGTCTGCCAGCACCTTGGCGACGAAGGCCGCCCTGTCGACCAGTTCAGCCGGTGGGTCCACTGCCGCCGACACACGTAGATCCACCGGTAGTTCGGCGAGGGCAACGTGGCCCGCTTCGCGGCCGCGGGCGAAGTCATGGGTCATGGAACCGATCACACCGAAACGGGCCAGCACATCGGTGGGCTCGATCGCGGCGTAGCGACCGAGCGTGCGCAATCCCAGGCGCCTCAGCACGTCTATGAGTTCTCCGAGGACCGGAGGATCGCCCCAGCCGGGGCCCCCGGAGGCGAGGGTCGCAACGGGTAGGCCATCGAGGGCGGTTGAGGTCTCACCCGGTGGCACCACACAGACACCACCGTCGCCGGCAGAGCCCACGGTTGCCCTCTCGGCCATCACCGCGGCAGCACGAGGACCGTCGACCACGGCCACACCCAGGGTGGGATCAGGCACTTCGAGAACTGTGTTCAGGGATTCACGAACCACCTTGAGGACCTTCGCCGCGAGTTGACGGTCGCCTCCGTGGTAGCGGGATGGGCCCACAGCCGGCACCGCCACCCTCCCCGGTTCGGAAACCTCCCAGCGAGGTGCGATCCCGTCGAGCGCACCCAGCACTGCTTCGAAGGCCCGGGCGTCGCGGGCCTCATCCGCGTCGTGGATCTCGAGTGACGGGCAGCGGGCCTGGGCCTCCCTGCGGCGTAGACCAACCGACACGCCTTCGTGGCGCGCCGCCGGTGAAACAGAGATGATCCGGTTGGCATGGACGACCGCAACCGGGACATGCGACGGCCTACCGGTTGCAAGGGCAGGCCAGTCAGCACAACAGAGGGAGACGGTGCGTTCACCTCGATGCGTCAAGCCGTCTCCTCGAGCATCGCTGTGTTGAGCGATGTGGAATCTGCTTCAGCCTCCTGGCCGGTACCGCCGAGAACAGCCAGGCCACCTCCGATGGCGAGCCGTTGCACAGGCTTCGCGGCTACGGGCCTGCCGGTGGAGTCATATCGGACCTCCTCCACCCGCGGACGACTCATCTCGCCCCGGCCCGTCACCAAAACTTCCAGGCGGCGGCCTGCCAAGCGGCCGAATCCCTGCCCCAGACCCTGCCAACGTGAGCGCCTCACAACCAGCCGCACATCCGATGCCGGCCATGGTCGACCCCTACGTACCCAACGGTCCGCCGAGTAGCCCTTGGCATGGCTACCCCCGGCACGTTCTTCCTTCGCACGGTAGCCATCGGCAGGGTAACCATCGGCAGCAACTCCCAGCAGCACGGCGCCGCGTTCGCGAGCCCTGGCGCGCAACTTCCGGAGCTCCGCCTGACTCGGAACGAATCGCGGGCCACACAGCACCATGTCGAAGGAATCGAGCAGGGCCGCCACCACACGGGTGGACTGCCCAGGCGGACAACGGAGCGCCACGAGGCGTTCAAGGGGAACCCCCACTTCCTCGGCTGACTCCCAGCCAAGTTCCTCGAAGCCGACCACCGCCACCCAGGAACCGCTGTTGCAAGGTCCTGCCAGCATCGACAGGGCCAGGGTGGTCGCACCTGAGGCTCCGCTGAACTCCACGCAGCTACCACGAACCAGGCCGCCACGGGGAAGCAGGTGTTCTGTTGCCGCCGTGAGGGGCAGAAGCCTTTGTTCGGCCAGGCTCAGCGGCCGCGTGCGTTCGACCACGCTGCGCAGCTTTGCCATGTCCGGG
>JBPCTP010000361.1:0-3432 GCA_051011615.1 Microthrixaceae bacterium
TCCAGATGTCGTTGCGCCGTGAGATCTCGAAGACGTCCTCGTTGCGGGTGATTGCATAGAACGGGCTCATCAGCTCGTGTTCGACTCTGAACACAGGGTTGTCGCGGCGTAGCTCGGCTGCGATCTCATGCCATTTGACCGGGTCGGTGGACTCCCGGGGATCCAAGAAGATGGCGGCGCGTGGGTCTTCGACTTCGAAGGTCAACATGTCGGACAGTCTGTCGGACACCCTGTCCGATTTCAACCGTGTCCGACTTCAACCGTGTCCGATTTCAGACCATGACCCAACAGGTCATGGTCTTGTTGACCCGTCGGCAGCACCATCGAGTCATGGCACATGCAATCGATGCACCAACCGATCCAAGCCCATCACAGGCTCGACCAGCGTTGCGGAAGCTGTCCGCCACCTTGTACGCAAACGCGGCGTTTTCCGCCCTGACGGGCACGGTCGCCCTCTTCGGCGCTGAAGGGTTTGCCGGCGAGTTCGGTGTGAGCCAGAGCTGGATCTTCACCGCTCTCGGGGCGGGGCTCCTGTTGTTCGCCGCGGCTGTGGCCGCAGCGACCACCTGGGCCCGACGCAGCGCCGAGCCCCACCGGCAGCTCGCCAACCTTGCGCTGGAGGTATCCGTGGCCGACATCGGATGGGTCGTCGCAACTGCGGTCGTGGTTCCGATCGCCGGGATGACAGCTGTGGGCAACGTCGTCGCCATCGTCGCGGCGCTATTCGTGGCCGACTTCGCGTTCATGCAGCTCCGCCACTGCAGCAGGCTCTGAGCCGGTGTCGGAGCCCCATGTCGCCACGATCACCGCTTCGGGCGCGAACCTCGTAGCCATGACAGCCGCCACTTCCACCCGCCCTGCCGTAGGCCAGCTGATCCGTGGATGGCGATCACGGCGTCGCTGCAGCCAGCAGGAGGTCTCCAACGAGGTTGGTGTTTCCACCAGGCACCTCAGTTGCGTGGAGACCGGTCGTTCGAGGCCGAGTCCGGAACTGGTGCTGGCACTGGCCGAGTTCCTGGAGGTGCCCCTGCGGGACCGCAACTCGATGCTCCAGGCTGCCGGGCACGCTCCCCGATACTCCGAACGTCAGTTGGATGATCCCGCACTCGCAACCGCTATCGCATCGATCCAACAGATGCTCGACGCGCACAGCCCGTACCCGGGTGTGGCCGTGGACCTGCACTGGAACGTCGTGTTGGCCAACGACGCAGCCCTGGTGCTCGTCGCCGGTCTGCCGGCCGAGCTGTTGGAGCCGCAGATCAACGTGTATCGAGTCTGCATGCATCCCGATGGCCTGGTGTCGATGAGTGACAACGCACACGAATGGGTGCCGGACCTGTATGACCAACTGCGCAGGTCGGTCGCCACCACTGCCGATGCGGGACTGCGCGAGCTGTTGGCGGAGGTGGAGAACTACCCGACGGTGGCCGAACAGGTCGGTTCCATTGGTGAGCCGGGCCCCGGGCCCTCTGTGCTGGTTCCCATGAACCTCGTGTTCGGCAGCGAGGTGGGCGAGAACGGCGGGATGAGCGACCACACTGTGCTGTCGTTGTTCACCACGATCACCACCTTCGGAACACCAAGGGACATCACCGTTCAGGAACTCTCGGTGGAGCTCTTCTTTCCTGCCGATGCTGCAACCGCCGAGGCGCTGCGATCGCGAAGCAGCACCTGAGCCGTCGGCGTCCGCCGGAAGCGGGCCGATCGGCCGAGCGGATCTAACCTGCGGACCAATGGAGCGATTCGGATTCGTAGGACTGCCAAACGCGGGCAAGTCATCGTTTTACAACGCACTGGCTGGGGGAGGCGCTCTGGCTGCGCCCTATGCCTTCGCCACGGTCGACCCGAACGTAGGCGTTGCCAAGGTGCCCGACGAGCGCGTGGAACGCCTCACAGAGATGAGCAAGAGCGCCGACACGGTGCACGCTGCCGTGCAGTTCGTGGACATTGCCGGCCTCGTCAAGGGGGCTGCCCAGGGTGAGGGACTCGGCAACCGGTTCCTCTCCCACATCCGCGAAGTGGATGCGATCGTCTTCGTGCTGCGTGCGTTTCATGACGACGACGTGCCGGGCAGCCATGATCCCCTGGAACAGCTCGAGACCCTCGAGGTCGAGCTCGTGTATGCAGATCTGGAGTCCCTCGAGAAGCAGATCGTGAAGCTGCGCAAGGCCGCCCGGGTCGACAAGACCCAGGCTGAGTCGGTCGCCGCGATGGATCGTGCGATAGATGCCCTTTCTGAAGGCACGCCTCTGTACCGCAGCGATCTCGGAGACGAGGAGCTGGCCGAGTTGCGGAGCCAGTTCCTCCTGACCGCCAAACCGGCGCTCGCTCTGGTCAATCTCGACGAGGCACAATTGGAGGAACCGGAGCCGATCCTGGCACCGGTTCGCGCAGCGTTCGGCGACCGGGGCGAACACGCGGTCATGGGTCTGTGCATACAGCTGGAGGCCGAGGCCGCGATGCTCGATCCCGAGTCGCGCGTGGAGATGCTCGAAGCCCTCGGCCTCGGGCTAGGTGCGCTCGAGGAGTTCCTGCGCAGCGCATACGAGATGCTGGGCCTGCGGACGTTCCTCACCACCGGTGAGAAGGAGAGCCGTGCGTGGACCTTCCATGAGGGATCGAAGGCGCCACAGGCCGCCGGTGTGATCCACACGGACTTCGAACGCGGATTCATCCGTGCGCAGGTAATCGGGGCCGAGGAGCTTCTCGAAGCCGGTTCGTGGGCAGCGGCACGCGACGCCGGCAAGGTGCGCACCGAGGGCAAGGACTACGAGGTGGTCGACGGAGATGTCGTGGAGTTCCTCTTCAATGTCTGAGACCTCAATGTCTGAGACCTCAATGTCTGAAACAGTGTCAGATTCCCGCCGGGCGCCCGGGTCCGGTGAGTGAGTGGGCTGAGCAATGCCTTGGCTGGTTCGTGACGCCGAGGTGCTGGCCAGCGTGGAGCTGGCCGATGGCAGGGCTGCGCGGCGCAAGGGTCTGCTGGGTCGAGACGACTTCGACGGCGTCCTCCGGCTGAAGGCGCGGTCGGTGCACACTTTCGGCATGCGCTTTCCGATCGATGTCGCGGTCTGCGACTCCCAGGGCATGGTGCGAAAGGTCCTCACGATGGCACCTTGGCGCGTCTCGATGCCGAGACTGTCCGCCACAGTTGTCTACGAGGCACGCGCAGAGACATTCCGGGAGTGGAACCTCCGTCCGGGCGACATGCTCGAGGTGCGTTGATGGACGGGGCTCGCTGATGTCTGGGCTGTCTTGATGGCGGAGGGCCGAATCGTGTTGGTGGGAACGCCGCTGGGAAACCTCGGCGACATGTCGCCTCGTGCGACACAGGCATTGGCAGACGCAACGCTGATCGCCTGTGAGGACACCCGCAGAACCGGAAGACTGCTGCAGCATCTCGGCGTGGAGGCACCGAAGCTGGTGCGGATG
>JBPCTP010000362.1:0-5941 GCA_051011615.1 Microthrixaceae bacterium
GCCCACAGGAAGGCGGCGAGGGTCTTGCCTGACCCCGTCGGCGCACAGAGCAACGTGTGCTCACCCCTTGCGATTGCCGGCCACGCCCCGACCTGGGCGGAGGTGGGAGCTTCGAAGGAGTTGGTGAACCACTCCCGCGTGGGCGCGGAGAAGGCACCGAGGGAATCGACCTCATCGGAGGGTTCTGGACGCTCGCCGGGCACCGGACGAGCGTACAGAGCGGCTGGGACACGCACGCCGCCAACTCACCACGTTCGGCGTGCCTTACAATCGACGTATGGCCCCTCCGAAGAACTCCGCCAGCGCCGAAGCATCCCCGGGCCGCGAGTTCCATCCGGCCTTCGAGGAGTACTGCGAGGCCATCTGGGAGTTGCGGGAGGACGACATCCTGGTCATCCAGGCCCGGATCGCAGAAAGGTTGGAAGTCAGTCGACCCGCCGTGTCGGAGATGATCCACCGGATGGAGTCCGAGGGGCTGATCCAGATCGGCAAGTCGATCACACTCACCGACAACGGGCGCACGCTCGCCGAACGGGTCGTGCGTCGACATCGACTGGCCGAACGATTCCTCACCGACATCCTGGAGTTGCCCTGGGCTCTGGCACACGAGGAAGCGGGCAAGTGGGAACACGTGATCTCCGAGCCCGTCGAGGAAGCAATGTCGCGTGTGCTCGGTGAGCCGACGACATGCCCGCACGGCAACCCGATTCCGGGTGCTTCCTATGAAGTGCCCGACACCGCACCGCTCGCTGACATCGAGGTCGGGTGCAAATTCACCATCGACAGAATCCCCGAAGAGCTCGAGTTCACCCCCGGGTTGCTCGACTTCCTGGAGGAGAACGACCTCGTACCGGGCTCGGCAGGCGTACTCACCGCCATGTCGCCCGACGGCACCGCCACGGTGGAGATCGACGGCCGGACCATCGGAGTCGGTGCATTCGCCACCGACCGAATCCTCGTGGCGGGGTGAACCTGGCGGGTGAGCCTCGCGGGTGAACCTGGCCCCCTGACCGGGGCGGACCAAGTGACCAGTTGTGTCAGCGCAGGATGTCGGGCAACTCGCCGGTGTGCAGGATGCTCAGGCGCTTCGTCGAACGAGTGACGGCGACATAGAGCGACTGTGGTCCGCGCGCTTCCTCGGCGAGGATGCGACTCGGCTCGACCACGATCACCGAGTCGAGTTCCAGGCCCTTCACCAACGACGGCGTCACCAAGGTCACCTGGCGTGCCAGGCCCTGGCGGGTGGCACGACCGTGCTCGATCCCTGCCCGTTCCAGCACGTCGTCGATCTGGTCAGCCAGCGATGCCGGCACCACCACTGCCACGTTGCCGTTCTCGACCGCCTTGAGTTCCGAGCGCACGAGGTCCGCAAGCTCGAGTCCGAGGTCGTCCGATTCGACCCCGATGAGAGCCGGAGGCTCACCGCTGTGGCGAATGGACGTGGGCGGTTGGAGCTGCGGGGCTGCAACACGCAGAACCCGTGCGGCGAGGTCCATGATCGGGCCGGGCACCCGGTAACCAATGGTGAGCTCCTCGTGCCGCGGTGGGCGCCGGGCGGGCAGGTGGTCGAGCACCGAGTCCCAGTCGTCGTGCGCCCATGCGCCGGTCGACTGCGCGATGTCTCCCACGATCGTCATCGAGCCGTTCAGCGACCGACGATCGAGCACCCTCAACTGCATCGGCGATAGGTCCTGCGCTTCGTCCACGACGATGTGTCCGTAAGTACGCACCGCGTCTGCCTCTTTGTGTTTCGGCCGCGGACCCAGCTTCTCGAGGGCCTCGTCGAGCAACGGCACATCGGTGTGGGCGAAGGTGACATCGGCCGGGTCGCTGAGTCGGGTGCGCGCCAGCAGCTCCGTCTCCTGCGGCTCGAGGAACTTCTTGGTGGCGGAACGCAGCAGGCCCGGAGAACCGAAGCAGTCGTTCAACAACTCGCCGGGTGTCAGTACGGGCCACATGCGCTCGAGCGCCGCTCGCACCTCCGGCTCCTGACGGATCTTGCTGCGGACGGTCTCCGGCGCATCGTCGTTGCGGTGACTCTCCGCGAGACGCTCGAAGAACAACTGGTCGACGAACTTGCGCCCGGCGTTGTGGGTGCGGAACCGCCTTCGAGCCTGGCGCACGATGTCCGCCGAGTCCTCCACCGACAACGTCAGGTGCTGCACGCCGTACGGCACGCGCAATGGCTCGCGCAGGGGTCGTTCGCGATCGCGCACGGCTGCTCGGATCACGTCGATCATGCGCAGATCGCCCTTGATGCGAGCGGTTGCCTCGTCGTCGTATCCATGCACGCGCACGTGCGGCACGAGATCCGAAAGCTGGCCGATCTCGACTCCCGCCTCACCAAGCGACGGCAGCACCTGTTCGATGTATGACAGAAACACCCTGTTCGGGCCCACCACGAGTACGCCCTGGCCCTCGAGAGGAAACCGGTGCGTGTAGAGCAGGTAGGCGGCTCGGTGCAGTGCAACCACCGTCTTGCCGGTACCCGGACCACCCTGCACCACCACGATGCCGGGCAACTCGGAGCGGATGATCGAGTCCTGTTCGGCCTGGATCGTGCCAACGATGTCCGAGAGCTTCCCGGAGCGCGATTCCTCCAGCGCCGCGATCAACGCCCCGTGGCCCTGCACCTTGCCCTCATCGAGGGCGTCCGCTGCGGAGCCGAACAGCTCGTCGTCGATGCCGAGCAGCGTCGTACCCCGGGTGGAGAAGTGCCTTCGTCGGCGCAGGCCCATCGGGTCGACTCCTGTGGCCCGGTAGAAGGTCTCTGCGATCGGCGCGCGCCAGTCCACCACCACCGCATCGCGGTGCTCATCGGACACTGCGGTGCGACCTATGTAGAACGTCTCCTCCGGTCGGCCGTAGGCGCCATTCTCATCGGGTTCGACCGCTTCGCTGTCCAGTCGGCCGAAGACCAATGAGAGATCGCCGATGTCGAGTTGGTGTAGGCGCGAGTCCACGCGGTCCCACATGACATCTCGCTCGAAACGGTTCTGGAACGTGCCACCCCTGCCGCCTTCGACGGAGTGGCGCATCGACTCGACCTCGGCGCGAGTTGCTTCGAGACACTCGTGCGCGTGATCGATGTACGCCTGTTCCGACTCCAGTTCGGGGTGGTTCGCCACACGACCTCCTGGGCTCTGCTGCGCTGTCGTGGATTGCAGAACCCGAAAATGGGTAGTCGTCCATTGTATCGACTGCATTCCGGTGGCCGTTTTCGGGCGAGAATGCAGCCATGGAACGAAGCCGACGCGTTGCAGTGGGCCCCGAGGGTGTGCCGGGATGGCTGGGTGAAGCTGTGGCTGCCGGCGGTGGCGAGGTGGTGGACCTGACCTCCGCCGATGCACTTCTGTGGGGTGCCCCGAACGACCCCGAGGCGCTGCGTCGGGTGCTTGACGCCGCCGGCGACCGACTGCAGTGGGTGCAACTGCCGTGGGCCGGGATCGAGCCCTACGTGGAGGCGCTGGACACCGACCGCCTGTGGAGCTGCGGCAAGGGCGTCTATGCGGAACCGGTGGCGGAGATGGCGCTGACGCTCGGGCTGGCTGCCATGAGGGCCGTTGACCGCTATGCGCGTGCCACCACTTGGCTCCAACACGGCCACATGGGAGTGAACCTGCGCCATGCACACGTGACGTTGCTGGGCGGCGGTGGCATCACCGAGTCGTTGCTGCGACTCCTGGTTCCGTTCGAGGCGGATGTGACCGTCGTGCGAAATCGACCGACGGACATGGCCGGAGCGACGCGGGTGGTTGGTTCCACCGATGCGGAGATCGACGAAGCAATCGGATCGGCGGACCTGGTCGTGCTCGCACTGGCCCTGACTCCTGAGACCGACGGCATCATCGACCGGCGGAGGCTTCGGCTCATGCACGAACGCTCAGTGCTCGTGAACGTCGCCCGCGGCGCACACATCGTCACCGACGACCTCGTCGAGGCACTGCGCGGGAAATGGATCATGGGAGCCGGCCTGGACGTGACCGACCCCGAGCCGCTTCCCGACGATCATCCGCTGTGGAGCCTGGAGAACTGCATAATCACTCCGCACGTGGGCAACACACCCGAGATGGCTCGCCCCCTGCTCGCCGAGCGGATCACCACGAACATGGCCCGATGGATCGCAGGCGTTGAGGTGATCGGTCGGGTGGATCCCGCCCTTGGCTACTGAGCAGCACTGCCCTATCGGGCCCGCGCCTCCTCGGCTCGTTGCTCGGCGATCACGGCATGCGCTCCGGCGAGCCGGGCGATCGGGACCCTGAACGGCGAGCAGGACACGTAGTCGACGTCGCAGGAATGGAAGAACGCGACCGACTCGGGGTCGCCCCCGTGCTCACCACACACGCCGACCTTCAGGTCCGGGTTGACCGACCTACCGCGTTCGGTGGCCATCTTCACCAGCTCGCCCACACCGCGGTGGTCGATCGTCTCGAACGGATCACGGGGCAGCAGACCTTCGTCGAGATAGCGAGGCATCATCCTGCCCTCGACGTCATCGCGGCTGAACCCGAAGGTCATCTGGGTCAGGTCGTTGGTCCCGAAGGAGAAGAAGTCGGCCTCATCTGCGATGTCGTCTCCCCGAATCGCCGCTCGGGGTGTCTCGATCATCGAGCCGACCCGGACCCTCATGCCGGAACGGTCCTCGCCGAGAGCGCCGTCGAGCTCCTCGTCGATCCAACCTCGCACCAGGTGCAGCTCCGCCTTGGTCACGACGAGCGGCACCATCAACTCGAGAATCGGCGTGCCACCCGCTCGTCGGTGCGTCAGCGCAGCCTCCGCCGCCGCGCGTACCTGCATCTTGTAGAGCCCGCCCTTCACGATGCCGAGCCGCACCCCCCGGGTACCGAGCATCGGGTTCTGTTCCTGCCAGCTTCTCGCTGCGCGAAACAGCGCAGAAGCCTGCTCATCCAGGTCTCCTCGGGCGTCTCCGGCCACGAGTTCCTCGATGTCGGGCAGGAACTCGTGCAGCGGCGGGTCGAGCAGGCGGATCGTCACCGGCAGGCCATCCATGGCCTCGAACAGTTCCAGGAAGTCACCGCGCTGCTGTTCGAGCAGACCCGCCAACGCCGCTTCCTCCTCTTGTACGTCGTTGGCCAGGATCATGCGCTGTACCAGCGGCAGTCGGTCTCCCAGGAACATGTGCTCGGTGCGGGCAAGGCCGATCCCTTCTGCCCCGTACAGCCGGGCGCGCGCCGCGTCCTCACCCGTGTCCGCATTCGCACGGACGCCGAGGTGGGTGCCGCGGATCTCGTCGGCCCAGCTGAGCACCAGGTCGAACTCTTCGGGTACCGCGCCCTCGGTCAACTCAAGTTCACCCAGGACGACCTGGCCTGTGGAGCCGTTGATCGATATCACCTCGCCCTCGTGAACCGTCACGCCATTCACGCTGAAGGAGGAATCCCCGATGTCCAGCGCGTCCGCACCCACGACCGCCGGCTTGCCCCAACCACGCGCCACCACAGCTGCATGACTCACCAAGCCGCCTCGCGAGGTCAGCACGCCTTCGGCTGCCTCCATGCCGTGAATGTCCTCGGGTGAGGTCTCGTCGCGCACCAACATCACCTGCCTGCCGGCATTGTGTGCCTCGACCGCGGCGTCCGCGGTGAAGTACACGGCACCTACTGCGGCGCCGGGGGAAGCAGCGAGGCCGGTCGCGATCACCGGCTTGTCAAGGGTCGCGAACTGTGGGTGCAGCAGTTGGTCGAGGTGCCCGGGAGTGACGCGCTCGACTGCCTCCACCTTGCTCAGGCGAATCGTCGGATCCTTGCTCATCGCCACTGCGATCCTCAGCGCTGCGGCGCCGGTTCGCTTGCCGACGCGGGTCTGGAGCATCCACAACTTGCCCTGCTCGATCGTGAACTCCGTGTCGAGCATGTCGCGATAGTGGTGCTCCAGGCGATCGAAGATGTCGAGCAGCTCCTCGTAGGGTCCGGGGAACAAC
>JBPCTP010000363.1:0-3824 GCA_051011615.1 Microthrixaceae bacterium
CACCCACCGAGCCCACCGACGACCCGGCAGACCGTCGTTGCGAGGAGATCTACGAACTCATCCCGCCGTCGTCCAACATGCCCTATGACATGCGCGACGTCATCAAGGCGATCGCGGACGACAACGACTTCTTCGAATACGCGCCGGCCTGGGCCGGATCGATCACGTGCGGATTCATACGGCTGAACGGCCAGTCGATCGGCGTGGTCGGCAACCAGCCGGCACAGTACGCCGGCGTGCTCGACAAGGAGTCCTCGGCCAAGGGCGCTCGCTTTGTGCGCACCTGCGATTCGTTCAACATCCCGCTGGTCACCTTCGTCGACGTGCCCGGGTTCCTGCCCGGAGTCGACCAGGAACACGGAGGCATCATCCGCCACGGCGCCAAGCTGCTCTACGCCTATTGCGAAGCCACGGTGCCGCGAATCTCGGTGATCACCCGCAAGGCCTACGGCGGCGCATACGTGGTGATGGACTCGAAGTCCATCGGCTCGGATCTGGCCTACGCGTTCCCGTCTGCGGAACTTGCAGTGATGGGTGCCCAGGGGGCGGTGGAGATCGTGCATCGGCGCGACCTCGTCGATTCCGATGATCCAGAAGCGCTTCGGGCCCAGTTCGTGGAGGACTACGAGGAAGAGCACCTCAACCCGTGGGAAGCCACCAACCGGGGCTACATCGACGCAGTCATCGATCCGGCTGACCTGCGCGGTCACCTGATCTCGGGCATGGAGGTCCTGCGCACCAAGCGCGAGGAGCTTCCCAACCGCGAGCACGGAAACATTCCGCTGTGAGCGACCAGGCGCCCTCGCCCGGGCCGGCGGTGTCCGGAACCCTGGCAGGGATCTCGCCGGAACCGGCCGAGGACGAGACCGCCGCGATCGCGGCGGCCGTGACGGTTGCCATTGGCGCCCCGGCACCCGAGTCGGAGGTGCAGAGCATTCCCCGCTGGCGCTTCTCGGGCCGCTGGTGGTCCGCACCTGTCACCAGCCGACGATCACGTCCCTGAGCCAGCTGCGTTCGGCTCCCGGCGTCCCGTCGTAGGCTGACCGGGTGCCCAACAGGGGAGAGCTGCTCACCTTCGCCGACGACGAAGTCGTTCTCTGGCACGGAGCGCAGCCCACCCGACTCGAGGGCCTCCGCCCGGATACTCCGGTGGAGGTCGATGGTGTGGAGGCACGGACGCTTCCCCGCCGAGGGCAGCTGTTGTGCAGGGTGGCGACGGTCAACGACGTCCACTTCGGAGAAACGGTGGCCGGGCACATCGACGGACTCGAGGGGTACGAGACCTTCTCGGTAGGCCCCGGTGAGGAGCCCTACCCCGAAGTGATGAACCGGGGAGCCGTACGCGACATCAACTCCTGGGATCCCGACCTGGTCGTGGTGAAGGGGGACCTCACCTCCAACGGCACCGCCGCGGAGTACGCGCAGTTCGAGCGTATGTACCGCCCGGCGTTCGGTGACCGCCTCGTGGCGGTGCGGGGCAACCACGAGAGCTATCACCACCTCGCCGTCGCGAACGAGCCCACTCAGGAACGCAATCTGCCGGGTGTAACCGTGGCGGTCCTCGACACCTCTCGCGACGGATTCGCCAACGGCACGATCACATCCGATCAGTTCGAATGGCTCGACGAGCTGGGTTCGCGCGCCGATCGACCGGTGTTGGTGTTCGGCCATCACCCCGTTTGGGATGCCGAGCACGACGAACGTTCCGATCGCACGTTCGGCCTTTCGCCCGACGCCACCGACACGCTGGTCGAGACCTTCGTACGGCGCCCCCGCCTCGTTGGGTACTTCGCCGGCCACACGCACCGCAACCATGTGGTCCGAATGGCGGCCCGACCGGAGGTGCCCTTCGCCGAGGTTGCCTGTGTGAAGGACTTTCCCGGCTCGTGGGCCGAGTACCGAGTATTCGACGGTGGGATACTCCAGGTCCACCGGCGCATCTCCACTGCCGACGCCCTCGCGTGGACCGAACGGACCCGAGGCATGTACGAAGGCGGCTATCCCTCGTACGCGCGGGGAAAGCGTCACGAACGCTGCTTCGAGGTGTGCCACACCTGAGCACTGGTGGCCTGTGGGTCGAGTGCGCCATGTACGTGGTCACGACCGCGCCCTGACCGTCGTCCGGCCTGGCACGAGCGGCCGCCACGGGGCGGCATCGCCATGATCGGGCCGAATCTAGGATCGTCGCCATGGAGCTTTCATCGGTGCGGGTCCGCGGAGCATTCAAGGAGGCGACGGACTTCCTGGTCGAGATCGTGGACTCGGTCGGCGATGACGAGTGGGATCGCCCGGCACTGGGTGTCTGGAATGTGGCGCAGTTGGCGGTCCATGCGTCGCGGGGTGCCTCCACGATCGTCACCTACGCGGCCGACACAGCAGAGCTGACCCTCGATTCCGCAGCCGGCTACTACTCCACAGCGATGGCCCTCGACGACATCAACGAGGCTGTCGCTGCGCGGGCGGTGGAGCAGACCGCAGCGGTGGAGGGCTCCGTGGCCGACTACGTGCGCGCAGCGGTGAACGAGGCAACCGAGGTGCTCAGTCGCACTCCGGCCGACCAGGTGCTGGCCTCACCAGTCGGCGGGATCCGCCTGATCGACTACCTACCTACGCGGATCGTCGAGGTGGTGGTGCACGGACTCGACCTGGCCGATGCACTGGGCCGTGAGGTGGAGGTACCAGCGACCGCCATGGCGATCACGCTGGAGACACTGGGTGACCTGGCCGTGGTGCGTCCCGACATGGTCGATCCCGCCCGGATCGTGCGTGCGATCACGGGCCGTGGCGCGCTGCCCGAATCCGCCAACCTGCTCGGCTGAGCGCCTGCTCCCGTAGCTGCCTGGTGCCGGCGACCCGCTGTGAGTGGCCTCCTCGGGCCGGTCCTCAGCGGGTACTGGGTGACTTGGGTGGGGATTTCGAGTCGTGGAGGGTCACCCGTGGCACTGGGTGACTCGAAAGCTGCACCTGAGTCGTACAGGTCGCGGATCCGGGGCACCCGAAGCCCGGGTCAGGCGGCGTAGTCGAGCACCGCCAGCGGTTGGTCCTCGTCGGCGGGCTCGGACAGCAGCGCTGTGTACCCCTGATCGTCGTACAGCGCGTCGAGGAGGAACGCCGTTGCAAGGCGGTTCGTGACGCGATGGGCCTCGGCGAAGTCGATCAGCTCCGGGGCACAACCCTCCACCGCGTAATCCTCGATCGCTTCCACCAGCGCTGGCGGCAGGTCGGTGCGGGTCTGCGCGATCTCGAGGTAGGAGCAGATGTCGGTGAAGCTCTGGTGCCCGGCTCCGTCGATGTCCGCTCTCACCAGAGGCCTGCCGGTCACCTGTTCGGCCGGGCGGACCGTGTCATCATCGACCGGCGTCGTCTCGTCAAGGGTGCCCGAGACCAGCAGTGTGGGCACATCCACGGCGGTGAGGGTGTCGTCGGTGATCCGCGATGAGGCGGGCGCCAATCCCACGATCGCATCGACTCTCTCGTCGGCGGGCTGGCCTGACGCACCGCCTGCGAGCACCAGGGCTGTGTATCCACCGAAGCTGTGTCCGGTGACCGCGACATCATCTGTGTCGGTCACTGCGGCGATCTCCTCCAGGCCGGTACCCCCCGACTCCACCGCGTCGATCACGGCGGAGACGTCCAGGGGACGATCCAATGCGACCTGTTCAGTCTCGTCGTCGGTGCCGAGGAACGTGTCGAGCGCGGTGTTTCCCGTGTGGTCAGGTGCCAGCACGACGAATCCATGGGACGCGAGGTGCTCGGTCATGAACGAGGACACGTAGCGGAGTCCGCCGTTGCCGTGGCTGTAGATCACCAGTGGGAACTCTCCG
>JBPCTP010000364.1:0-2718 GCA_051011615.1 Microthrixaceae bacterium
GTGCGAGTGGGTCTGGGTTCAGACTTGCTCGGTCCGATCCAGAGCAACCGGGGCATGGAACTGACCTTGAGATCAGAGCTCACAACCCCTCTCGAGGCGCTGCGGTCCGCTACCTCGGTCAACGACGACATCATCGGAAGAGGCCACGACCTCGGAATGATTGCGCCCGGATACATTGCCGACCTTGTTCTATGGGAAAGCAATCCGCTCGATCAACCGCGACTCTTCAACAACCCAAGTGCCATTCGCACAGTCATCGGAGACGGAACCGACACCACGCTCGGATCTCACGCTTAACGGCACATATGCGCCTGTGGCTGTCGATATCGGCCCCCTGGTGAGCCTCAGCGCTGAGCGGGGATGCGTGGGTCGTCGTTGCTGATCCGGCGGATCGCAACATGGGTCCACCCGCTCCCGCGAGGCGATGCGAAGCTCGTTGGACGACCCACGTGCTCGCTGGCCTTGCAGACCTCGAGCACGTCCCCGCAGAAGCGGTAGACCGCGAGCTCGCGCCCCGGCCGCGTGTGCGCCCCAGCGAGCTCCTGCACGTTGGTGAACGCGTCCGGATCGACAGTGAACTCGACATGGCGGCCGGCGCCGATACGTTCGCCGTCCCTGAGCACCGTGAAGTTCCCGGCAGCGTCGATGTGTTCGATCATGCCGGTGACGTCTTGCTGCTCTCCATCTCTGACGAAGAAGACCGCCTCCCACCAACCGCCGAAGGAATCGGGCTGCTCCGCTGGAGTGTCGGGCATCTCGCGCATCGTAATCATCGGCGCAGGCCGAGTCCGGCCCGTGCTGCGCTTGCGGCGCCCTTCGGCGAGCCGAGGCCATCGGCCCGCTCCATGACGGCACGTATCGAGCGACCGCGCGGGCACGACCAGGTCCCTTTGTCAACACGGCATCGCCGGATATCGAGTGCGTGAGCGACACCGATCGGCGCGGTCCGGTGCGGAACGTCGAACAGATCGCGCGAAACGCTCCGCAGGCGCTTGCAGGCGAGGGAGCCGCTGACCTCTGGCCCTCGTCGCACTTCGGAGGCTGTGATTTCGTCAGGGTGACTGTGGAAGTCAAAAACTCAACGGGAGGTCGGTATGCGCCGGGTGCTGGTTTCGATGTTCGTGGTCGTGGCGGTCGTGTCGGCGGCGTGCAGTGACTCAGAGGGCTCGGACGACACCGCCACGACCGTGAGCGGTTCCGAGGTCCCATCGGGTTGGGTGACCCACACGGACGACGCTTCTGGGTTCACGCTGTCGTCTCCAGGGACTTGGGCGGTGCTCGTCATCGACGACGAGGCCGTGCCCGGGCTGCTTTCGGACCCCGACAACGAACTCGAGGAGGTCAACGTTGCGAACCCATTCGGCGCGGGCCTCCAGATGCCGTCAGGTTGGCTCAACCCGAGCGTGAGTGTGACTGTCGAGGCACTGCCCGAAGAGCTCGGTGTCGATGAGTACGTAGAAGGCGGCCGGCAGGCCCTTGAGGAGTTGATTCCGAGCTATCAAGCGACCGAGCAGGTCAACACCGTCGTGGGTGGCCGCGAGGCCGTGCTCGTGTTCAGCTCATACCAGCTGAGCGAACTGGACCCCGCCGAAGATGGCCGGGCCTGGAACGTCGAGCTGGTGACCACGGATGGTTCGGCAGGTTGGACCATCAGCTGCACCCAGATCGTGGCAGACGGGTCCGCTCCACCGCCCGATCGCGACGAGTGCAATACCGTCGTACGAACCTTCGAGATCATCAGCGGCTAGTACGTGCTCGTGCCGCAACTGCCCTGGCGGCTCGGCCGCGACCGCTGAGCGGGCGACCCGGAACCAACCGACCATGGTCCAGAGCACCCGGGAACGGCCCACATGCGGCGCTCGATGATCATCGGAGCTCAGGAGTACTTGAGTGATGCCGGCGTGCGCTGATGTCCTCCGCCTCGCCGATCAGAGTGCCGCAATCAGGTCGGGTTCGGGGTCGCCTCGGCTTCGCGACTACGGAGCGCCGCACTGGGGGATGTCGAGTGGTGTCGTGGGATGCTGGAGTTCTGCGCATCTGCTGCGCCCTCGTTCTGTTCCCGGCCGAGGTTGCGCCGATCGGCCATTGCCCTGCGGGTCGATTCAGCCCAGCGGAGAGATCATTGCGAGGTCTGCCCATGCCGCGAGGGCCTGGAGGTCTCCATCCGGCGGTGTGTCCATGCGCCCCCAAAGGCACATCGACAACTCGACCGCCGTGCCGGTCACGCTGGCCGCGGGCTCTCCGCTCCCCAACATGAACGCTTGGTGCGTATCGGTCGCCTCGATGGCGAGAGTCGACGGATGGTCGTCGCCCCGCCATGCCGCTGCGAACATCCTGAACATCACGGACCAGCCGAGCAGGTCAGCTGACTCATCCTCGGAGATTGGTACCTCAACACCGATCGCAGCAGCGACGTCAGCGACGTGAACCCAACTCTCGGTCGCCGATTGGCACAGCATCACCCCAGCCGGAGCCAGACCGTTCCAGAACAGTGCAGGCTTGCTCGGATCTATCGATCGAGCGGTGTTCAGGAACGAATCGAAGCGAACGCGCGCAGCAGGGACGAGGTCGGCGAGTTCAGCTCTCCACACAAGCGCATGGCGAACCTCGGCTGTCAGCAGCTCGATCGGATCCTCCGAGGGATTAGCTTCGAGGAAAGCCGCCCAGACGCCGGTCCCCTTTGCTGTGTGGTCGAGCACATCGAGACAGGTCCAGCCT
>JBPCTP010000365.1:0-12237 GCA_051011615.1 Microthrixaceae bacterium
TCGAGAATCGCATCGAAGTGCCGGGTCTTGCGTCCCGATGGCGCGGTGAAGGTGTTGCCATGCATGGGGTCACAAGCCCACACCACCGGATGCTCCGCGTCGGCCACGGCACGAAGAAGGGGCCGCAGGCCGTCCTCTACGTTGTCCGCGCCCATTCGAGAGATGAGGGTGAGCTTGCCGGGCACGCGGCCGGGGTTGAGCAGTTCACACATCTCCAGCAGCTCGTCGGCGCCCATGGTGGGGCCGACCTTGCATCCCACCGGGTTGGAGATTCCGCGGCAGAACTCGACATGCGCGTCGTCGAGGTTGCGGGTGCGCTCGCCGATCCAGAGCATGTGCGCCGAGCAGTCGTACCAGTCGCCGGTGAGGGAGTCCCGGCGGGTGAGTGCTTCCTCGTAGCCGAGTACGAGTGCCTCGTGGCTCGTGTAGAAGTCCACCTCATGCATGCCGGGCACGGAGGCGGGGGCAATGCCGCAGGCCTTCATGAACCTCAGCGCACGATCGATCTCATCCGCCAGCTTGTTGTAGCGGCGTCCCTCCGGGCTGGCGGACACGAACTCCTGGTTCCACTGGTGCACGCGGTTGAGGTCCGCAAAGCCGCCTTTGGTGAAGGCGCGCAGGAGGTTGAGCGTGGAAGCGGACTGGTTGTAGGCCTGCAGCAGACGCTGCACCGCCGGCACGCGGGAGGTCTCGTCGAAGGCGATGTCGTTGACGATGTGCCCGCGGAAGCTCGGCAACTCGACCCCGTCGATGGTCTCGGTGGGCGAGGACCGGGGCTTGGCGAACTGTCCTGCGATGCGACCGACCTTCACCGCAGGAACACCGGCGGAGTAGGTCAGGACGATCGCCATCTGAAGGATCACGCGCAGGCGTTCGCGGATCGAATCCGCGTTGAACGAATCGAACGACTCAGCGCAGTCGCCTGCCTGCAACAGGAACGCTTCACCGGCGGCGACGCGACCCAGGTCCGAGGTCAGTGCCCGGGCTTCCCCGGCAAAAACCAGCGGAGGCATCGCGGAGAGGTTCTTGAGCACTTCGTCCAGCTCGGAAGAATCCGGCCAATCGGGCTGCTGGAGTGCCTGGCGCGCACGCCAGGAGTCAGGAGTCCATTGTGGCCTCGTTGCCTGGGCGGCCGATGGGTCAGGAGCAGGGGACATCGGGCACCAGCGTACAAGTGGCCCGCCATCGGGCCGAAGTCGATTGACGAGACCGGGTGACCGCTAGATCGGACCGCCGGTCGTTGCCATTGCGCTGTCGCGCACGGCCACGACGGCCCGCTTCACCAGACGTCGTGCGGCTTCGGCGGTGACACCCAGTTCCTCGCCGACCTCGCGGTAGCTGCGGCGGCGGCCGTCCGCGAGTCCGAAACGCTGTTCTACTGCGGTGCGCGCCCTCGGGTCGAGCACATCGAGTAGCCCGTGGAGCCATTCTTCGTGTTCGGCATCGAGGGTTATCGCCTCGGGTCCGGGCTTCGAGTCCGCTATCAGGTCGACGAGTTCGTTCGAATCGTCGTCACCGACCGTGCGATCCAGTGAGGTCGGAGTGGTCAGGCGGTGCAGGCGAGCGTGTTCGTCGTCGAGTTCGTCGCCGTCGCCCGAAACCGTGCGAAGAGCGGAGCGGAGACTCGCCGAGCGGTCACCCGGCAGCCTAACCAGTGATGCCTTCTGGTCGAGCGCCCGACCGATCGCCTGGCGGATCCAGAAGGTGGCATAGGTGGAGAACTTGAAGCCCTTGCGCCAGTCGAACTTGTCGACAGCGTGTTCGAGACCGAGGTTGCCCTCCTGGATGAGGTCCAGAAGCTCCATGCCGGGGGGCAGCGGATACCGGCGTGCGACGCTCACAACGAGGCGCAGGTTCGCCCGGATGAACCGATCCTTGGCCGCCGCTCCCTGGGCGATGGAACGATCGAGTGCTCGACCGCGTTCGCCCTCCTCCTTGCGGCGCAGGGCATCGATGCCCGCCTCGATGATCTGGGACAACTCGACCTCGGTTTCGGCATCCAGTAGCGGAACCGCTCCGATCTCGTTGAGGTACATGCCAACCGAATCGCTCATCTCGAGGCCTCTCCAGGCTTTCGGGGGGCTTGCGCCCCGCTTGTGGTCGAACCCCACTTGTGATCCGACGTTGGTATGTATCGGCCCTCCGCGACGGGTGTTTAGGGGTTGAGTACGAAAGTTTGCGGATTTCTTGGTTCACGTGGCCTGATCCGGGCCTTGGCTCGCTACCGTGGACAGGTGGAGAAGCCAGTCGGTGACAGGCGCATCGGTGTGTTCGGCGGCACATTCGACCCACCCCACATCGGTCATCTCGTGATGGCAACCGAGGTGTACGAGGCCCTCGGCCTCGAGCGGATTCTGATGGTTCCCGCCGGCGAGCCCTGGCAGAAGACGTCGGCCGGCGACGTGTCACCGGCCGATGCCCGCCTTGCGATGATCGAGGCAGCGGTCCGCGACGTCGACGGACTCGAGGTCTCGACCATCGAGGTGGATCGCTCAGGGCCGACCTACAGCGTGGACACACTTCGCGAACTCGCCGCCGACGCACCGGACGCCGAGTTGTTCCTGGTCCTCGGCGCGGATGCCGCGGCGGGTCTCGACACATGGCAGGACTGGCAAGCGCTTCCGGATCTCTGCCGGCTCGTGGTCGTGGACCGGCCGGGTGAGAGCGAGTCGGTTCCGGCCGGGTTCGATCCGCTCCGGGTGAGCGCTCCCAGGCTGGACATCTCCTCGACCGACATCCGTGAAAGGGTGGCATCCGGGCGGGCTGTGCGGTTTCTCGTTCCCGACGACGTCATCGCGGTCATCGAGGACCTCGCCCTCTACCGTGCCCGCCCTCTACTGTGAAGGGTCGATGACGGCGACGGAGGACCAGACGAGCTCCGCGGAGGCGCACACGCCACCGGCAGATGGCCCTGCGAACACTGACACCCCTGCGAACACTGACACTCCTGCGAACGTCACGGGCCATTTCGACACGAGTGACCAGGGCGCAGCTCTGCCCCCGGCAGCGGAGGCCGTGGTGCGCCGACGTCGTGTGCAGACGCGCCAGAAGCGTGTGACGCTGTGGGGAGTCCTCGTGACGCTTCTTTGTGTCGGACTTCTGGGCGGATTGGCCTATGTGGGATACGAGGCAAGTCTGCGTGTTGGTGGCGGTACCGAGAGCCGCGTCACCGATCCGGCCGAGCCCGGTTACGTGGCCGACCCCCGCCCGACCGACACGGACCTGTTCGTGGTGACCGACGCCGAAGGCGGGTTCGCGTCTGCGCTGATCCTGGTGCCGGACCAGTCCGGCCAGGGTGGTACGGCGGTGCCGCTGTCGCCATCGTTCGTGGTGCCCGAATACGACGGCTCGCCTCCGATGTTCCTGACCGACCTGTACGCCGAGGGCGGCATCGACGGACTGCGTGAGCGGCTGGGCATAGCGCTGAGTTTCGAGATCGACTCTGCCGAAACGGTGCCCCTGGAGGCAGTCACACAACTCGCCGGGGGAGAGGCGATCGAGATCGACAACGTCGACAACCTCGGCGCCCGGGGCGAGGACGGATCAGAGGAGGTCCGCTACCCGGCTGGTGCCCTCACGTTGCAGCCGGAGGAGATCGTCGACTTCATGGCATTCGAAGGTGCCGACGACCCGGCACCGAACCAGGCTCTGCGCACCGAGGCCGTGTGGGAGGAACTCCTGGCGCGTGCATCGGTGACACAACAGCCCGAACTACCCGAGGGTGAGCGCTCCCTCGATTCGGACGCCCCCGGCTTCGCCGACGCTCTCTGGTCGCTCGTGGGCGGCGATGTGCGCTTCGAGAACGTACCCATGGAGCGAGTACAGGTGCCTGACTCCTACCTGGTGGCCTGGATGCCTGATCCGGCCACGCTCGACCAGTTCGTGGCACGCGTGGTGCCCCTGCCGGTCAATCCTGCGCCCGGGGTTCGAACTGCAACTGCGATCCTCAACGGCACGACGAACGCCGATGCCACAGCGGCCGCTGTGCCCGAGGTTGTCTCCTCAGGCGGCTGGGTGAGCATCGTCGGCAACGCCGACAGCTTCGACGTGGCTACGACCACCGTCGAGTACGCAGGTGCCGAAGCCGCCGATACGGCGATGAAGATCGCCGCCATGTTGGGCGTCGAGGCGACCGAGGCGACCGACGCCATCGAATCGGCCTCCGTGCGTGTCACCCTCGGCGGAGATGCCCAGTGAACGCTGCGTCCGAAGCGCATGCGGACGACCCGGCGACCGAGTTGGCCCTGGTCGCAGCACGGGCCGCTGATGACAAACTCGCAACCGACATCGTGGTGCTGGACGTGGCCGAGGCGATCGGCATCTGTGACCACTTCGTGCTCGTGTCTGCTGCCAACGAGAGACAGGTCAAGGCCGTGGTCGACAACGTCGAGCACGAGGTGCGCGAACAGCTCGGACTGAGCCCGCGGGCCGAGGAGGGCAAGGACGCCCGCCGATGGGTGCTACTGGACTACGGCGACATCCTCGTGCACGTCTTCCACGCCGAGGAACGGGCCTACTACCGCCTCGAACGCCTTTACGGCGACGTCTCGCGTACCGAGTGGCGTCCCGAGGGACACCCCGAGTCCAGCCCGGACGCCGATCGCGCCGGCTGACGCCTGAACGGAAACTGATCCGTTCGGGTCACAGGCGTGCCAAGAAGTTGTCATAGCGCGTGTTGTCAGCGCTGTAGGACATGATCCCGGCGTGGGATCCGGATGCTGCAACGGTCGAACAGGTGGAGGTGACGGAGAAGGATCCACCACCGCCGCCTGCTTTCACCAGTGTTGCGGCCGCCGGCCCGCCGGAGGCCGGGGCAAACGTCATCTCGATCCGCCAGCGGTTGCCGGCCGCAGCCCCGATGTCGACCAACGGGCTGCACAAACTGGCGGTACCGGAGGTGAACAACACGATTCCGAATCTGTAGGTGGACCCATCCCAGAAGCCCACCGCAGTCAGTCCTGTCGTGCCTGTCGGGTCCGCGCCGGACATGACTCCGCCAACCGTTGTGGTCGACAACTGTCTCATGTCTATGCGCACCCTGGACTCGCGCACCAGATACGGAACCAGTGCGGTTGAGGACAACCCGCCGACCGGGCGTCTGAGGAAGTTCGACGACTCGTTCACCCAGTCGGTGCTGGCGACGCCGCCGGTATAGGTGTTCCACATCGGGCCCTCGTCGGCGCCCCAGGACTGCCCGCCGTGGAAGTCCGTGATCTGGCCCTGCAGCGGTGCAGCGGCGCCAATGTTGAATCGGTCCCGGACGTCGCTTCGAACGGGTTCCACGGAGCTGCTCTGGAACAGCCCGGCCGGACTCGACACCGACAGCGAGGATGCCGAGGCCAGGGTGATGGAGAACACCACCAGGGCGCACACAGTCGCAACGATCAGGGCTTTGCGGCCGGTCATGGGGACTCCGTCACGTAGAACACGCGCACCGAGTCGCTGGTTGCGTTCACGAAGTCCACCGGCGCGCCATCGGTGAGCGCTGGGGCGAGCAACAACGCGGATGCTGTACCCGGAGCCGTTCCCGACCACTCCGCGATCTGGGGTGCTGCGGCGCTGTCGTCAGCCAACGTGAGCACGTATGTGTCGGGGGCTCTGCAGTTCGCACCGACCGAGGTCATCCCTACGGCGTTCACCCAGTAGCCGTCGGCGACGCTGTAGGAGACGTAGGCCTGGGCGATGTTCGGGGTGCCGGTGCAGGCCGGCTCGACCGCGACGACACCCGCGTCCACCACACCACCGGTCGCACCGAGGCTTGCCGCTGCGGCCATGCCAGCTCCCAGTCCGATCACCACTCCCACTGAAACGGCCAGGACCCGGCGATGTCGCCGACGTCCGAATCGTGCGCTCATGAGTGGATCACCACCGCGAGCTGGCCAACCCAGGGACTCGAGAGGTCGACCGCCGGACTCAGCGGTACCAACGCAGAGGTACCTGCTCCGGGCGTGAATCCCGCGCCGTTGGCCACCTCGGCCCCGGCGGGTGTCGCAACCGCCACGCGTATTCCCTTTGACAAGCACGGGGGCTGAAGACCATCAAGAAGCACTGCGTTGATGGTGTAGCCCGGCACCGACGGGTCATAGCTGTAGATCCACTCGGAGCTGATGGGAGCAGATTGGCAGTCCGCACCGACGCTGCCGGTGGCCAGAGCGGCCGATGTGCTGGAGGTGCTGGCGGCCCATGCCATCGAACCGAACACCGTGGCGAAGGCCACGATTGCGACAACGACGGACCTGCGGCGCAGCCGTCGGGGTCGGCGCCGGGGCGGCCGACGCACAACGGGTTCGGGGTCGGTCGGGTCGATCATCCGTGCACCGCGATCACGGTTCGGTCGACCAGGCCGGCATCCACCGAAGCGAATGGGATGTCGGCCACGCCTGCGGTGACACTGAGAATCCCCGTGGCGGAGGCGATGACTGAGTCCGCTGGGTCAACGAGTGTCAGCTCGTAGGTGAGCCCGTCGCAGGCGACATCCACGCCGGTGAGCCGCAGTGCGGAGACGACCCACGAACTGTCGCCAACAGTTGCCGCGCCGGCGAAGGTCGGTCCGGCAGCTCCCGCTGCCCATGTGACTCCGATGTCGTCGTCGCACCCAGCGACCACCGAGTGGCTGCCGCCGATGTCGCCGGGCGAGATCTGAGCCGCGGCACCCGAAAGGGTCGTGCAGACAAGCGCGAGCGCCGCGCCGGCGAATGCGGCCCGCACATCGCGGCGAGCTCGGAGTGGAACCATGCCCATCAGTGATTGATCGTCACGACAGGCTGACTTCTGAGTGGTTCCTTGTCCGTTCTGCGCCGCCCATAGGGGAGTTCTGACTCGTCTCCGGCAGTTTCGGCAAGTGAACCGGACCACCATTCCAGTCCATGTGCATGCAGCGCCTCGAGTTGCTCCGGAGTCGCCACGCCGACGGCGATCAGCGATTCCGTGCCATCAAGGCAATCGCAGAGTGATTCGAGGTCGTAGTCGAGTACGTTCGCCACCAAAGCATCACATCGGTGCCGGTTCACCAAACGCCGAAGTGCCCCGCGGTTCGAAAGAAGGCCTTCGCGGAGTCCGGTCAACACAAGCTTCGCTCCACGGTCCGAGAGCATCCTTGCTGCCTTCTTGGTCTCCGGGTCTTCGAGGTCGGCGAGCGACAATTCCACGGCCAGTCCGTTCGCATCGCATCCTGAACTGTCGAGGTCGTCGAGGAGTGAGACCGTGACGCTGTTCGCCTCGGATGTCGGACTGGCGATGAGGACCACGAATTCGTCGACCCCGCGGCGCCGGGCTGAGGTGAGCAGTCCGACCGCGTATCCGGCGAGCAGATCGCTCTGTCCTGGGGTGCCCGGCTCCACCCGTATTCCCACGAGCCCCCCGCTGGTTGCATCGAGAAGCGGCGCCGGGGTTCCGGCACCGTCTCGCTGGCCGACGATGGTCGACATGGGTACGCCTTCATGTGTGCACGGCTCGTGACCGCTCTGGGGTATGGCGGCGTGGTCGTGTCGGCGTGGGCCGCGCACAGCGGAATAGACCCACATGCCGGCGGCCAGTCCCAACAGTCCGATTCCGAAGATCACTGGAATAGGCAGGTTTCGGCACAGCGGGTGTTCGCACCTCGGGATGATCATCACCTGTTGGCCCATGATCGATTTCGGAGCGACGCGCCAGTTGTCATCGGTGGTGCGGTTGTCGCCGCGTGTCACGAAATTGCCGTCGTCCTCGACGCGGACGATCCGGTGGATCACGTAGCGCTGCTCGAGTCCGGGCATCTCGAACACAACCGGATCCCCCACGCCATAGCTCGGCTGACGCACTGTCACTGCGAGGTCACCGCTGTTCATTCCCGGCTCCATTGAGTCGCCGGCAACCATGGTCAGTCCCACGATCCCGCCGAATCTCGCCGGCCAAAACAGCGCGACGGCTCCGGCCAGCACAAGTGCAAGCCGGAACCCTCGCAACCGTTTCATCGTCGTCGGCCCATCTCAGGTCAACTACCTCACGTCAGTCACTCGTAGATCGTGACGGCGATGCCTTCGACCAACTCGGCATCCACCGGGGTGCTGAAGCTGACGGAATAGGCCGGAGAGGTCACCGCAGCAAGGTCGACTTCCTCACCCAGAGCGGCGTTGCCCGCACCGGTGAGTTCGACCTTCACGTTCTGACCGGCACACGCGGCGGCGATCCCGGTTATGTCAACGTCGCCGATCGAGTAGTTCGGGAACGAAGCGTCGTAGGTCGGGTCCCAGTTGACGGCAATGCCATCGGAGTCGCACGAGGCGACTGCCGAGAAGTCGGCACCCACATCGCCGGAGTTGATTCCTCCGAGAGTCGCTGCGCTGGCCACCACGAGGCCACCAGCCGCAAGCGCTCCCAGCAGGGCGGCGGTCTTCTTCATGGGTCGGTCACGTCGATTTCTGAACATTGTGCATCTCCTGTGCGATTCGTTTGGGTCCGCTCAGCAACGGTCGTCGCACAAGTCCGCTTTCGACTGCGGGTACACACGTACTCACCGAAAGGTACGGATGTACCAATCGGCGGCATCCAGGCGAGAACCGCTCTCCGACCGGTCTTTCGGGCCAATTCGGCCTCGTGCGCTCAGTTCAGGGGTGTTCGGGCCGATCCAGATGACATGGTTGGAAACGGATCGCATGACGACCTGCTCGACCTGGCGGTCGACAGCACGGTCGTGCTCGACCACTCAGGTACGATCCTCGCCGGCTCTGAATCTGCCGTACGCAGCTTCGGCTACAAGCGTGAGGAGTGGATCGGCAGTTCAGTGCTGGAACTGGTGCACCCCGAGGATGCGGCCTCTGCGGGTGTCTCGCTCTACGAGTCGGCCCAGGAGCAGGGCCGCAAGGTCCCACTGAACCTTCGTGTGCGGGACTCATCGGGTGGCTGGCGACCGGTCGAGGTGGTCGCTATGGCCGTGGAGGATCCAGTCCGGGCGATCGTGCTGAGTGTCAGGGACCACACCGATACCGCAGGGGAGGCCCGTCGCCTCGCTGACCGAGGTGAGCTGTACCGCCAGGTCGTGGAGATGGCAGCCGAGGGAGTGTGGATGATCGACTCGGAGCTCCGAGCGACCTTCGTCAGCGAACCGATGGCCGCGATGTTGGGTCTGGATGCCGAGGCGATGCTCGGGCGCCGTATCCAGGACTTCATGGACGCGGAGGGCCGGTCCCTTGCTGAACGGAACTTCACCAGACGCATTGCGGGGGATCGGGAACCGCAGGTCTACAAGCTTCGCCACAGCAACGGTAGCGACGTGTGGGTGAGGGTGAACCTGATGGAGCTGGGCCCGCGCGGTTCGGACACATTCCCCGCAGCCTCCAGATACGAGGGGAGCATCGCCGTCGTGTCGGACATCACCGATGAACACCTCGCAGCGCAACGACTGGCGGTAGCGCAGCAGCAGCAACAGGCTCTCCTGGATGCCATTCCGGATCTGGTCTTCCGTTTCGACAGCCAGGGCGTCTACCTGGACTACGCGGGAAGCCGCGAAGACCTTGCCATGGATCCGGCGGACTTCCTGGGACGTCCGGTAGGCGAGGTGGTGCCACCGGTGATGGCAGACGCCGTGATGGGCGCGATCGACGAGGCGCTTGATACAGGATCTCGTCAGCTGATCGAATACCAGCTGGATGTCGAGGGAGGGCTGCGCGACTTCGAAGCACGGATCTCGCCCAGCGGTGCTGACACCGTCGTCGCGATCTGCCGCGACGTCACATCCCTTCGAGAGGGTGAGCGTGCTCGAAGGGAATGGGCCCTCGAGATCGAGAGGCGGGAGCAGGCCGAGGAACGAGCCGAACTCGAGCGGAAGATGCACCAGGCGGGGAGGCTGGATGCGCTCGGGCGGTTGACCGGCGGCGTGGCGCACGACGTCAACAACCTCCTCGGGGTGATAGCCAACTATGCGTCGGTCATTCGCAGCTCGACCTCGGACGCGGCGATTCTGCAGGACCTGAACGAGATCGAGGAAGCGGTCCGGAGGGGTTCGGAGCTCACCAACCGGCTTCTTCAGGTGGGCCGAAATGCGGACGCTCAACCGAGTGAGGTGGTTGTGGGCGACATCGTCGCGAACATCTGCGACGTTCTCGAGCGCACGGGGGGTGACACGTCGGTGTCCCTGCGGGTCGAGGTGGCGGAGCCGGTGGCAAGAGCGCGCATCGATCGCTCACAGCTCGAACAGGCAGTGATGAACCTGGTGATCAACGCCCGCGACGCATCCCCGGCGGGATCCGAGGTCGTCGTGCGAGTTGATGCTGAACCCATGGGTGAGGGCACCGAGGGGGAGATACTCGTGTCGGTGCTCGACAGTGGGACGGGGATCCCCGAAGAGGATCGCGAGCAGGTGCTGGAACCGTTCTACACGACCAAGGATGCCGGAAAGGGAACCGGCCTCGGGCTGTCGGTCGTCCATCGAGTCGTGACCGAGGCGGCAGGGCGGCTGGAGATCGGTGACGTTCCGGGCGGCGGGGCCAGGGTCTCCATGGGCTTCCCGATGACCACAGGTTCGCCTCGAGTCGCAAGCGGTCCCCAGGTGCTCGTGGTGGACGACGACCCTGACTCTCTGCGGTCGACCAAGCGCGTCCTCGAGGCCAACGGCGTCAGCGTCGTGACCGCCGATGGCTGCGAGTCGGCCATTGCCGAGCTGATGAAGAGCGATGAGCTTGCTGCGGTTCTGACCGACGTGGTCATGCCCGCTGGGAGTGGCATCGAACTGGATCGGACGGTGCGGTCCTTGCGGCCGGGGTTGCCGGTTGTGTTCATGACCGGCCATGCAGCACTGGCAGGTAGCTCGCTGCCGACCGATCGACCGGTCCTGGCGAAACCCTTGTCGGTGGGCGACCTACTGGCGAGTATCCGACCCCTGGTTCCCGCTTCGCGCTGATGCATCGTCCCTGGCCTCCGCGCCGAGGTTGACCACCCCGGCATCGGCTGCCCGCAGCACGATCTCGAGTCGGGTGGAGACCCCGAGCTTCCCAGCTATTCGGTGGACGTGATTGCGGACCGTGTTTGGGCTGAGGTACAGCGCGTCGGCGATCTGGCGGTTGGTCCAGGAGTTCGCCAACAGCTCGACCACTTCCATCTCTCGTTCCGACAGCCCGAGCGATGCTCTGGCGTTGTTGAGATGGCGATCGCCATGACGGATGGCAGCGATTGCCTGAGGTGTCACCTGCAGGTCGCCACGCGCAGCTGCCCTGAGCGCGGTCAGCAGTTCTTCGGGAGCTTTGTCCTTGGTCACGAAGCCGTCGCAGCCTGCTTCCAGCGCCAGTCGGGCCACTGCTGGGTCCGTCTCTCCTGTGACCACGACAATCTTCGCGGATGGCAGGTGGGTCTTGACCAAGGCAGCGATGCCGGCACCGGTGCCATCGGCGAGATTCCAGTCGGCCACGATCATGTCGGGTCGGTCAGTGCCCAGGCGGGCAGGAAGTTCGGCCAACGTGCTGCACGTGCCACACAGCTCCAGGTCGCGTGTATCCGAAAGCAGCCGCGCCAAGCTGGCGGCAAACATCTGGTGGTCGTCGACGATCAACACCCGCATCACGTCAGCTTTTCACAGGCACGCCGCGCCACGGCGGAGCTGACCATACGACCGGCCTTGCCCTCAACGCCTTGCAGCCAGGCCGTTCCTGCAGTGCTCGTAGACCTCCCTTGCGGTCTGGGTCGAAACGTCCATGGCGCTGCCGATGCTCGACCACGGGCAACCGGCGGCACGAGCGGTGACGATCGCGTCGACGAAGGCCCTTTGGGCCGAAGCGACCTGGTCGGATGCACCCCGAAGGGACACCAACTCCGGCTCACCACCGCAGAGACTCGGACTCGATGATTCTCGCCCCGAGGGTGTCGTCGTGGCGTGTATGGCTTCGTCGATACTCAAGCGCGGGCCTCCCGAAGGTGCGGATGGGCGGTGGTGTCGGTCCGCTCGGGTGTCGACTTGAACATTCGCCATGCAATGCGCGACATGTCACATCAGCGAGAGTCAGCGAACTGCCGATTTCGAGATACACCTGGGTGATCTCTGAGTGGAGCCGATGGGAATCGAACCCACGACCTCTTCCATGCCATGGCCTACGGCACACTGGGAAGGACGCTGATGGACGCTCAGACCCCACTAGTTCGGTGAGTTCTGACCACTGTTGTCCAGGGCGGTTCTTGGGGGTTTGGCACCCAATAGGCACCCACTAGGTGCTCGCTGTTCTCGGGCGTCCTCTCGGCTTTGCGGGTGGCGCAAAGCCCGCGTCCCGAGCT
>JBPCTP010000366.1:0-6911 GCA_051011615.1 Microthrixaceae bacterium
CTGGCGCTCGACGCGACCGAAGTGGCCACCGAGGTGGCGGACCTTGACGGGCTGCTCGCCCAGATCGCCGAGCGCATCGCGGCCGAGGATGAGGGAGTTGGTGCCCTCGAGGTGGAGCTGCCCGAACTCGAAGCAGCGGAAGAGGAGCTCACCAGGGCTGCCACCGAGATGTCGGCCGCGAGAGAAGAACTCGAGGCCGAGTCCTCGAGAGTTCGTTCGCGTCGTACTGATTCCGACGTCCGGCGAGCCGCCATCGACGAACGCAGCCGCTACGTAACGGATCGTTTGGAACATCTCGACGGTCGCCTCGTCGGCTTGGCGGCTGACGCCGAGGCAGCGGCCTCCAAGCGCACACTGCTCGAAGCCCGGGCGGAGGCCACACGACGCCTGGCGGAGTTCGTCGAGGCCCGAATGGGTGGGATAGAAGAGGACCTGGCCGAACGGCGAGAGGAGCGGCGCCGGCAGTCGGAGGCCGCCCGGGCGGCCAACGAACGGCTCGAGCGCCTTCGCACAGAACGTTCGGAGTCCGAAACCGCACTCGAGGAGAACCGCGAGCGGTGCCAGCGCGCCGAGATCACCGACGCGGAGGTCAAGACGCGGCTCGAAACCGCGATCGAGACACTCAGGAGTGAACTCGACGTGGAGCCCGAGGTCGCGTTGGCTGCAGAGTGCCCTTTGCTGGCCGAGGACCTGACTCCCGCGGGACGGGCGCGCGATCTCCAACGTGAGCTCAAGGCAATGGGACCGATCAACCCGCTCGCCTTGCAGGAGTTCGAAGAACTGACCGAACGCCACGACTTCCTCGATGGTCAACTCCATGACGTGCGCCAGACCCGCCGTGAACTGGGCAAGGTGATCAAGGCGGTCGACGAGGAGATCGTCAATGTGTTCGCGGCAGCGTTCGCTGATGTGAGCGAGAACTTCACGCATCTGTTCGAGACGCTGTTCCCCGGCGGGCAGGGACGACTGCGGCTCACCGACCCCGATGACCTGCTCGGCACCGGCATCGAGATCGAGGCTCGCCCCTCCGGCAAGAACGTCAAGAAACTGTCGCTGCTCTCGGGCGGCGAGCGGTCCCTGACGGCGCTCGCCTACCTGTTCGCGGTGTTCCGTTCACGTCCGTCGCCGTTCTATGTGATGGACGAGGTGGAGGCCGCCCTCGACGACGTGAACCTGCATCGCTTCCTGGACCTCGTGACAGAGTTCCGGGAATCGGCCCAGTTGGTGATCGTCAGTCACCAGAAGCGGACCATGGAAGCCGCAGATGTGCTCTACGGCGTGTCGATGGACCCAGGTGGTTCGTCCAAGGTCGTGGCAGAGCGTGCCTCCGACGTGGTCGACCTGACAGCCGATTCCGTCGCTCCGTCGTGAGTCCCGAAACCGGATTGCCCGCGCTCGGCTGGGCGGAGGTCGTCGACGCCGTCCCGGAGTTGGCGGGGGCGGTCCAGTCTCGTTTCGAGACACACCCGCACCACGTGATCGCCACCCTGCACCAGGACGGCCGACCGAGGGTCAGCGGCACCAACGTGATGTTCGACGACGGCTACATGTGGATGGGTTCAATGCCTGATTCGAGGCGTGGTGCCGACCTGCTGCGCGACCCCAGGTGTGCGCTGCACTCTGCGCCCCTGGATGAGGAGCTCGCAGAGGGCTCGGGTGACGCCAGGGTCGAAGCTCTCGCGCTGCGCTTGCCCGACGACGTGGCCATCGAGTTGCTCCGCGAGGCGTGGGGAGACGACGCCACGATTGATGGCGACATGATGGAACTGCGGATCCGCTCGATGTCACTCGTGACCGTCGAAGGCGACGAGATGCGGGTGCGTTCCTGGTCGCCCGGACAGGGCGTGCGCGACGTCCGACGCAAGTAGGGCTGCGGACAACTCCCGTTCGGCTTGGTCAGGTGCCGGGAGTCGGCGGCAAGTCCTTCAGGCATTCGACCGCCAGGTCGAGCAGCTCTTCGGGAACGGCGTCGCCGTCCTGCCAGGCCTCGACAGCTTCCCGCGCCTGCGCGTCATCGTCGAGTCCGTCGTACATGCACGACGAGATGTTCTCATCGAGCAACTCCCCACCCTCGGCTTGGAGGTTGTCGACGAAGTCCTGCCTGCTCATGAGGTCGTCGGAACCGCCCCCGCATGAGACCGTCGCGGCAGTCATGCCCAAAACGCAGATGGTCGCCAGGCGGAAGTTGCCGCGGCTCGGTTGTCCTGAGCGGGAAAGTGGCTTCATGGCAATCGCTGGAGCCACCAGAGCGACAGGCCGGCGCCGATCGCGAGGATCGCGAGCGAGAAGCCGGCGAACTTGTAGGCGATGTCGGTCGGCTCCTCGTCGAAGCCGATGGCGGAGCTGAAGTCCGAATAGACCTGCTCGAGGTCTCCGGCACTGTCCGCCGTGCGTGTGACTCCACCGGTGTCCTCGGCGAGTCCGGCGAGTTCCTCGGTGTTGACCGGCACACGTGCAGTCTGGCCGACCCCGTCGCCGTCCTCATCGACCGTGATCACTCCATTCGGTGTGCCGTAGGCGATCGTGTTGATCGCGACTCCGGCTTCCTGGGCCAGCGGAATCGCATCGGCGGTGGGCAGTCCCACGGTGGTCTCACCGTCGGAGATGAGCACAACGGTTGCGTCCGGTTCGCCCTCCTCGGTGCGCTGGGCCTGGTCCTCGATGACGTCGACCGAGAGCCGAACCGCGTCGCCGATGGCGGTGGCCTCCTCGAGTTCGAGGCCGTCGATGGCCGTGGTGACGAGCGCACGATCCTGGGTGGGTGGCACCAGAAGCTGCGCCGTGCCGGCGAATCCGATCAGGGCGACGTTGAGCTCGGAGGGCAGTCCCTCCACGAACTGCTTGGCAGCATCCTGGGCGGCCTCCAGCCGACTTGGCTCGACGTCGGTCGCCATCATCGACAGCGAAGTGTCAATGGCCACCACGATCGTCGATCGTTCCCGAGGCACCTTCTCGGTTGCCGCGGGTTGAGCGAATGACAGAACCAGGCCGGCGAGTCCGAGTGCGAAGACACCCGCCACCACATGACGCCGCCACCCCGGCCGCGCCGGAGCAACCTTGTCGAGCAACTCCATCGATGAGATGCGCACTGCGTAGCGCGACCTGCGGAACTGCATTGCGACGTACACCGCAATGATGGCGAGCACGCCCAGGAGCAGCCAGAGTCGACCCGGGGACAGGAAGTTCTCGGTCATCGGGGGTTCCTCCCGGCCATCACCTCGGCGCGATGCCGTCGGCGCGAAACGTGGCGGGCCAGATCCATCACCCAATCTCCGTCGGTCGACATGACCAGGTGGTCGGCGCCCGCGCTCCGGATGGTGGAGCGAATGCGACTCCGTAGCTCCGCAGCCTCTGCTGCGTATTGCTCACGCACGCGGGAGTTGTCGGTGTTCACTTCGCGCACGGCACCCGTGGCGGGATCAGCGAACTCGATCAATCCCACCTTCGGCAGCTCGAGGTCGCGGGGGTCCAGCACCTCGATGCAAAGCACGCTGTGCCGCAGGGCAACAGTGCCGAGAGCGGTGCCCCATTGCTCTGGATCGGTCGCGAAGTCCGAGATCACCACCACGAGGCCACGGCGGGGGGCCATTGCCCCCACCCGTTTCAGGCCCACTTCCAGCTGTGCCGGCCCCGACCCATCGCTGCGGGGCGATTCCATGGTGCGTTCGAGCAGCCCGAGCAGGTTCCGTCGGCCGGCTCGTGGGGGGATCGTTTCGGTCGCGTCGCCCCGAAGGAGGATGCCGCCGACGCGGTTGCCGCCGCCGGTACAGAGCAATCCCATCCCGGCGCTGGCCGCAAGAGCCAGGTCGCGCTTCTCGCAGGTAGCGGTGCCGAAGTCCATCCGCGAGGAGCGGTCCACGAGCAGCCAGGTCTCCAGCTCGCGATCAGCGATCGTCTCGCGCACATGGGGATGCTGGGTGCGAGCGGTGACGTTCCAGTCGATGCGGCGCACGTCGTCGCCCGGTTGGTACTCGCGGGTCTCGCCCGGCTCACTGCCGCGCCCGGGAACGAGTCCCATGAAGTCTCCGTGCAGCATGCCGTCGAGCTTGCGCGACACATCCAGCGTCAGTCGTCGGATGATCTCCTCGGCGGGACGATCGCCGACGAGGCCGAGAGTGTCGGTGAGGCCGCTCACTGAGGACGCGCCACCCACGGTTGTGCATCGGTCGAAGCGCCATGCCAGGCGTCGCCGCCCCCGTTGGTGGCCGCTGCAGGAGCCGTGTTGAGCGCCGGTGCCGGCACAGTTCCGAGCACACGTGCCAGGACGGCTTCGACGTCTATGTCGCGCGCCAGTGCCTCATAGGAGAGCAGGAGGCGATGCCGCAGGATCTCGGGTGCCACATCGAATACATCCTGGGGTGTGAGGTAGCTGCGGCCACGCATCATCGCCAGGGCCCGGCCTGCGCGGATTAGGCCGATCGACGCACGGGGGCTGGCGCCCAACTCAACGTAGGTGCGCAGCTCCGACAGGCCGAAGTTCTCGGGCGTGCGGGTGCAGAGCACGAGGTTGACGGCGTACTCCATCACGCTGCGTTCCACGAACACTGCCTCGGCCGCCCGCTGGAGTCGGCGGACCTCGGCGATCGAAACCACCTCTGACGCCTCGGGCGGATTCGTGCCCATGCGCTGGACGATCTCGATCTCCTCGCCGGGGGCCGGATAGTCGATCACGACCTTCATGAGGAAACGGTCGCGCTGGGCCTCGGGCAGTGGGTACACCCCTTCGGACTCGATCGGGTTCTGGGTGGCGAGCACCAGGAACGGGTCTGGCACCTCGTGACGTTCTCCACCGATGGTCACCTGTTTCTCGGCCATCACCTCGAGAAGCGCCGACTGCACCTTCGCCGGCGCCCGGTTGATCTCGTCCGCCAACAGGAAGTTGGCGAACACCGGGCCCAGCTCGACGTCGAACTGTTCGCTCGAGGTGCGGTAGATGCGTGTGCCGACGACATCGGCGGGCAGGAGGTCGGGCGTGAACTGGATGCGGGAGAAGGATCCCCCGACCGACGAGGCGAGGGTTTCCACCGCGAGGGTCTTGGCCAGCCCGGGCACGCTTTCGAGCAGCACGTGGCCCGAACACAGCAGGGACACCAGTATCCGTTCCAGGGCGCGGTCCTGACCGACTATGACCTTGCGCATCTCGAACAGCAGCGTCTCGATTCGAGCGGAAGCCTCCGCCGGGTCCACCGACGCGGAATCGGAATCCTGGGGCGCAGGTGAATGGAGGGTGTCGTCCTCCGCAGGAGGTTGTGAGCCGGGTTGCACGTTCGAGTCTCCGTGGGGTGGTGGTGTAGTGGCAGTCGATCGGTTCGCGTCTGTTCGCACGCCCCGCACACATGAAGGTACGGGGCGAGACACGCCGGCGGCGCCTCATGGCTTGCGCAGACTGATGTGATGCTCAGTCTGCCCCGTTCGGGCGCCCATTCGGCGCGGGCCTAGGATTCGCGCCTGATGGAGATTCTGCTGTTAGTGCTCGTGGTCCTGGTGGTGCTCGCCGGGTTGGCGTTCGTCGAGGTGGGTCGCCGTCGTTCGCGACCGCCTGAGATTCCCACGGGTCGCCCGAAGCTGGGCGGGGGCAAGGATGCAGACGGTGCCTCAGAGGGTGAGGAGAGCGGTGGGGGAACCGCGGTCCTTGACGCTCCCGTTCTGGACGAGTCAGCCCTCGACGAACCAGTGGCGGACGAGGCAGCCCTGGACGAAGCAGCCCTCGATGAGGCACTCGTCGACGAACCGGCGATTGACGAGGCCGCACTCGAGGAACTGCTCCGCCCGAGCTTTCGCGACCGCCTGGGGCGTGCACGGTCTTCGTTCACGGGCTACATCGGTTCGGTTCTGTCCCGCAGCGAGATCAACGACGCAAGCTACGAGGAGCTCGAGGAGGCGCTGATCCTCGCGGATGTGGGCATCGGCCCGACGCAGGAACTCCTCGACGGGGTTCGCGCTGCGGTGGCTGAACAGAAGCTGACGACGACTGCGGAGCTGGTCCAGACACTCAAGGACCAGATGAAGAGCACTCTCGCCGGTCCGGTTGACCTCGCGATTGCGGACACCGATCCGACCATCTGGCTGTTCGTGGGCGTGAACGGCGTCGGCAAGACCACCACCATCGGCAAGGTGGGCCGTCGACTCGTCGACGAGGACAAGACCGTGGTGATGGCTGCCGGCGACACCTTTCGGGCAGCTGCAGCGGAACAGCTCCAGACATGGGCGGAGCGCTGCGGCGCCGAGCTGATCCGTGGGGCCGAGGGTGGGGATCCGTCATCGGTGATCTTCGACGCCGTGGAGGCGGCGAACTCGCGAGGCGCCGATGTGGTTCTGGCGGATACCGCCGGGCGACTTCACACCAAGACGAACCTCATGGATGAGCTCTCCAAGGTCCGAAGGGTTGCGGACAAGGGCGCCGGAACGGTCACCGAGGTGCTTCTTGTGCTCGACGCAACCACTGGCCAGAACGGACTCAACCAGGCCCGCCAGTTCGCCGAGGCCACCGATGTGACCGGCGTGGTACTGACGAAACTGGACGGTTCGGCCAAGGGTGGGATCGTGTTCGCAATACGATCCGAACTCGGCCTGCCGGTGAAGCTCGTCGGGTTGGGCGAGACCGCCGGCGACCTCGTCGATTTCGACGCCGATGAGTTCGTCGACGCACTGATCGATACTCAGGGCTCGAACGAGACCGACTGAACACAGGGGGTAGACCATGGGACTCTGCGATGGACGCGTGTGCATCGTCACCGGAGCGGGGCGAGGGATCGGGCGCGAGTACGCACTGATGCTCGCTGCAGAGGGTGCAAGGGTCATCGTGAATGACCTCGGCGGCAGCCGCGACGGCACCGGAGTTGACGAGGGCCCCGCAGCAGGCGTGGTGACAGAGATACTCGAGGCCGGCGGAGAGGCATCGGCGAACACCG
>JBPCTP010000367.1:0-5626 GCA_051011615.1 Microthrixaceae bacterium
GGGCGGATGAGACCACATCGAGGAGGTCGGCGAGCTGCTAGGGAACGTGCTGGCTTCCTGACGATCAGACGATGATCCAACCGTCACAAGCGTTGATTGGGCCGGGCGGTACCCCGCCTGCGGGAGGGTCCTGGCGTATTCGGGCAGGCGAGAGCGAGTCTGGCCCGGCTGCACGGGTCCACCGCAGATCTCTGAATCACGGGGCCGGTCGATCAGCGGGCAAAGCCGGTCATGTGCTCGCCGTACTCCGCGGGTAGACCCATCTCTGCTGCGGCATCTTTCATCTCTTCGGGGATCTCACCCAGGAAGTAGAAGGTGCCGGGAGCGGCAATGGCCAGCAGTTCCTGAAAGTGTGCTGCAGCGGTGGTCCCCAGGTGGAAACCCACTGCCTGGGCGTCGGCGAACTCGTCGCGCACGTAGAGCCGGTTGTCTCGTTCGGAGAAGTGCACCTGTACTTCCTGGGCGCCTGGCTCGTTGGCCTCCATCTGAGCGGTGACCTCTGCATAGATGGCCTTCAGCTCATCGAGCTTGCCGGGCTGGGCGGTCCATGAGTAGACGACAGTGACGTGGTTGCTGTCCATGGTTGTGTTCTCCTTGTAAGGGTAACTGGTCGGTTACTTGACTTAGGTAACCATTCAGTTACCCTGTTGTCAAGGACAAACTCGGGAGCACGAATGAGTGGAGTCAAGCAGTACGAAAGATCCGAGCTTCTCGACCTGGCGATGGACCTCTTTCACCGCCGCAGTTTCACCGCCACCAGCACCGCTGATCTCGTTCAGGAGCTGGGAATCAACCGCAAGAGTATGTATGCGGAGTTCGGATCGAAGCTGGGCCTGTTCGAAGCGGCTCTCGATCACTACAACGCCACCAGCCTCTCCTCGGTCCTTGGAGGGATCGAGGACCCCGACGCCGGACCCGATGCCATCCGCTCGACCTTCACCGGGTTTGCTGCTGCCAGCGAGAACTGGGCGCAAGGTCGCGGCTGCCTGCTCTGCAACACGGCTGTCGAGCGGAGCGTCCTCGACCCGGCGTGCGGTGAGCATGTCGACTCCTACTTCGAGCGGCTCACCAACGCCTTCGGCCATGCTGTTCGCAACGGACAGGACACCGGCCACATCAGCGAGACCGCCGACAACAGCGAACTCGCCGCGTTCTTCACCATGTCCCTCGTTGGAATCGCGACCATGGCCAAGGGGCGAGCCCAACCCGATCAGATCCACGCCGCGACACGCGTGGTTCTCGACACCCTCAAGAGACACGAGTGCAGCTAGGCGACTCCTCTGTCCCGGACCTCCACCCAGCTTCTGGGTCGGCCGAAGGCAGCCACCTCAGCACTTTCGTCCCGGCAGGCCTGTGCATTGGCCAGCACTACACCCCTCGTGCCGCCGGTGACGACGGCCACCTCGTCGCGGATCTTCACGCAAGACCCTTTCGGAACTGCGTACGGACACGCAAGAGACGGGCCGCTGCATTGCGACCCGTCTCTAGACCCCCAACGCGTTGGGATGGGGTTCAGTTGTGCAGGCCCTGGCTCAGTTGAGGCGTTCGACGATCATGGCCATGCCCTGGCCGCCGCCGACGCACATGGTCTCGAGGCCGAAGGTGGCATCTGATTCCTGGAGGTTGTGCACCAGGGTGGTCATGATGCGCGCTCCGGTCATGCCGAAGGGGTGTCCGAGTGCGATCGAGCCGCCCCTGGTGTTGAGCTTGTCCCACTCGACTCCGAGGTTGGCTGCCGACGGCACCACCTGCGCGGCGAAGGCCTCGTTGATCTCCACGAGGTCGATGTCGTCGATCGACATCCCGGCACGGGCGAGCGCCTTGCGGCTTGCCTCCACCGGACCCATTCCCATGATCTCGGGGTTCAGACCGGTTGCGGCCGAGCTGACGATTCGTGCGAGGGGTGTGAGTCCCAGCGCCTTGGCCTTGGTGTCGCTCATCACGAGCACTGCGGCTGCGCCGTCGTTGAGCGGGCAGGCATTGCCGGCGGTGACCGTTCCATCGGGACGGAACACCGGACCGAGGCCGGAGACCTTCTCGAGGGTGGTGCCCGGGCGGATGCCGTCGTCGGAGTTCACCTCGCCGTCAGGCGTGCTCACAGGAGTGATCTCTGCTTCCCAGTAGCCGGCGTTGAGAGATTCCTCGGCGCGGTTCTGTGAGAGCACTGCGAACTCGTCCTGGATCTCGCGGCTCACGTTCTCCGCCTGTGCAACGTTCTCTGCCGTCTGGCCCATTGCGATGTAGACGTCCGGGAGGCCTTCGGCGGGTGCCCACTTCTCGGCGCCGCCTTCGGAGCGCTTGAGGCTGCGGAGCTCCGCTTCTTCGAACAGCGGATTCTTGGCGCCGTCGGCGAGTTGGCCGTGGAGCATGTTGCGGCTGATGGTCTCGACGCCGCCAGCCACGAACACGTCGCCGTCGCCGGCGAGAATGGCGTGGGCTGCCATGCGGATCGTCATCAGCGACGATGAGCAGTACCTGTTGACCGTGGCGCCGGGTACGTCGTCGAGTCCGGCGAGCAGAGCGGCGACGCGGGCGATGTTGTGACCCGACTCCCCGGCCGGCTGCCCACAGCCCCAGAGCACATCTTCGATCTCGGTGCGATCAAGCGAGGGCGCCTGGTCCAGCACCGCTGAGATGGCGGTCGCCGAGAGGTCGTCTGGCCGCATGTCCTTCAGTGAGCCCTTGCCGGCACGACCGATTGGTGTGCGGGCGGTGGCGACGATCACGGCTTCAGGCATCTGGTTCCCCTTGCTTGGTCAGGTCCGACCGAGGTGTCGGCCTGTACGTTCATGTTACCGGTGGGTAACAGCGGCGGGCCAACCGCGGCAGGCCAACCGCGAGGAGCTGTCACGACCTAACTCGCACGAGCAGTCCCTGGAGCACGACGCAAGTGAACCCGGGAGTCGGTCAAGGCTGAGGAAGCGGCGACATGCGTCGATACCCTCCGACTGGTGAGGGTTTCTGTGACACCGCGCTTGTCGATCGCGCCGCGATGGCGGACCGCGGGTGTGTTCGCCGCGCTCACGGCTGGTTTTGTCGCAGGAGCCTGCTCGCCCGAGGGTGGGATCGAACTCGGTCAAGCGACCTCGGATGACCGCCTCGATCCGTGCGCCCTGCTGACAGTTGAAGAGATCAACCAGGTGACCGGGTTCGATCTTGCGACGGGGCAACGGCCCCGGGAGTACGAGTCAAACGGACAGGCGGTGTGCAACTGGGAGGACCACCGTTCAGGGCTGGTTCACCTCCAGATGCACGAGGGGGCCGCGGATGAACAGTTCGACCTCGTGAGGTCGGACCTCGAGGAAATCGGCGAAGCCACTGAGGTGGACGTGCCGGGAGCTCAAGGCGCCTTCGAGGATGCGTCACAGGGTTTGGTCGGCATGACTGTCGGAGACCACTTCGTACAGGTCGCCGTTTGGGGACTGCCATCGACTGAGTCGCAGCACCTCGAGCTGGCCGAATTCGTGGCGGGGCGGCTGTGAAGTCCGAGTCGACAGATCGGGGCGCTGGATTTCGCCGGGGCGGTGTGTTCCCGAGAACCCGACTGGGCCGAACCCGACTGGGCCGAATCGGACTCCGGGTGATGGTGTTGGGATGTGTCGCCATCGGGTTCGTGCCGGCAACCGTCGGCGCCGTCGATGGTGCGCCACTCGATGATCCGCCAGTCGTCGATGAAGGAGACAAGCCGGGCGTCTACATCGAGGAGGAGACCTCGAATCAATCCGATGCGTTCGAAGCGCCGGCATCGGTTGGTCTGTTCTTCGGATCCGGTGAGCCAGAGGAGGCCCCGACGCCGGGCGAACCACTTCTGATCACGAGCATGTCGGAGCTGGAGGAAATGGTCGACTCGCCCAGCTCGGCACTTCGCTCAGGTCTCGAGCAGTACTTCAAGCGCTCCAAGTCCGAGGCGCGTGTCGTTCTCGCCACCTCGGAGGACGCGGCCACGCTCAGCTCATCCATAGAGTCTGTCACCGCAGATGTTGGTCCCGCCCTATGGGTCGTACCATCGCTCGGCCAGCTCTCCGGTGCCGAATACCAGGCCGTCGCAGTCGAGCTGTCGAAGGCGGCGGCCGCATCGGCGGGCATGGCACTGCTGGATCCGCCGGATGCAGTGGTGGATCCAATGGCAGGATCGAAGAAGCCCGATGTGACACCACTCGTGGGACTCGCCGGAATTCTCCGAACAGCACTTCCGGCGCCCGATCACACCGTGCTCTACTCGGCGCCGTTGGTGGATCCACAGGCCTCGGGCGACGAAGTGCGGGTCCCGGCTGCGGCTGTGATGGCGGCCCAGTTCACCGCAGCCGACAACTTGGTCGGGCAGTGGCAGGCGCCCGCAGGTGCCTCGTACCCGCTGGTTGATCTCGATCCGCTCTACGGAGTCGACAACTCCGTCAACGCAGCCCTCAACGAAGCCGGGATCGATGCGATGAGAACGATGACCGGCTACGGAACAGTGGTGTGGGGCGCGCGAACTCTCGGTGAATCCGCGGACGGGCCGAGCTACGTCAGCAGTGTTCGAACGCTGGACCTGGTCAGGCTCTCGATTCGTAGCGGTCTCGAGGCCTTCGAATCCTCGGTCAACGAGAAGGGCACTTGGGAGCTTGTGGATGCCGGCGCCACCGACTTCCTCAAGCAGCTGTGGCAGGAGGGAGGACTTGTCGGCTCGAACGACGAGGAGGCGTATTCGGTCGAGGTGGGCGTGCCGCAGTCGATGACCGCAGAAGATGTGGCGAATGGCTACCTGAAGCTGAAGGCTGAGGTGGCACTGGAGTTCCCCGCCGAGTTCGCGCCGGTCGATGTCACCGTTCAGATGCAGACGGAGTGACGTCAGCCGGTGACCGACAAGGCGGCTCCGCCCGATGTGCCGGTGGCCGATGTGCCGGTGGTCGGCGTCGCGGTGGACGGCGTCGCGGTGGAGGTCGTCGAATTCCCGCCTGACCCAGAGACGGCCGACAGCACCTGTGTTCCGGCGTTCGGTCGGATCTGCAACAGCCCCTGGGCGCAGTGCATGGTCGGGTCTTCGGTTGGTTGCGCTGTCGCTGGAGCATTCGACGTTGCATCAGCGGCTTCATCCTCGGTGCGCGGGGACTCGACGTCGAGCACCTCGGTCTCAGCAGCGAGTTCCACCTGAGCGTCGTCATCGAGCAGCGTCGTTGTGGTTGAGGTTGTGGTTGAAGGGGACGGCGGGGACGAGAGTCCGCAGACTTCCCACACGATGTCTGCGGGACCGCCGCTCACGTCATAGCTGAGCATGCCCGAATCCACAGCTGTCTCAACCTGACCGGGTCCGCTCGTGCGAACGATGCGCCAGCTGTCCTCCACGATCGGGCCGGGTCCTTCGGTTACGCGATCGGAGAGCATCACGGTGCTCTGCCGTGCTTGGCCATCGGCTTCGACGGTCTGCGACGGCGGATCTATGACCGGAGCGAGGGGATCCACGACGAATCCCACGGGAAGTTCCGAATAGCCGCCGTCTGTGCACGTGGCGGTTGCAGACAGGTCCTCCGGTGAGGTCGACACGGCGAGAGTGGCGGGGTCCATCTGTAGCTGGAACACGCCCGGCGAGCTGGTGGGAACGTCGAACTCGGTGGTGCCGAGGTCGATCACGCTCGGTGTGCTGACG
>JBPCTP010000368.1:0-6773 GCA_051011615.1 Microthrixaceae bacterium
CGTTCATCGGCGACCGCTGAGGGGCGAATCAGCGGACATGTTCACCGAGTGACCGGTCGGCTGGCCAATGGCGGGCGGGCACGGGGGTACCGGTAGCGTTGGCTGCGATGACGACCGACCCCGATCCCGAATCCGAACACGGCACAGCAGCGGAATCCGAACAGGCAGTGCCGGAGCCATCGACGGCCGATTCCTCCTTGGGTGGGGCCGAACGCCGTGCCGACAAGGTGCCGGTGCGGATGCTGAGCGACCGGATCCTGGTGAGCTCGGAGAGCTCCAGTGGCGAGCGTCGCACCAACAGCGGAATCCTGATTCCGGCAACGGCGCAACTCGCCAAGCGGTTGGCATGGGCCGAGGTTCGCGCGGTGGGGCCCAACGTACGTGCCGTCGAGGACGGTGACCACGTGCTCTACAACCCCGAAGAGGTCTACGAGGTGGAGGTGCGCGGCGACACCTACATCATCCTGCGGGAACGAGATCTGCACGCAGTGGCCTCGGATCGACTCGGTGAGGCCCACACCGGTCTGTACCTCTGAGCCCGGACGCGGTTCGGCGTGGTAATGGGTGCTGAGTTCGTCTTCGGTTGACCCTACGATTGCGCGATGGCCCCCACAGCTAGCCCGATCCCAGTGCGCGACGGCGACCTGGAGACTGTGAAGTACAACGACGACGGCCTCGTGGCCGCCATCGTGCAGGACGTCGACACCCACGCCGTACTGATGATGGCGTGGATGAACTCCGAGAGTCTCCAGATGAGCCTCGAACAGGGGCGCACGGTTTTCTGGTCACGCAGTCGTCAGGAACTGTGGCGAAAGGGCGACACCTCCGGCGACCGACAGTTCATCCGCTCGGCGCACTACGACTGCGATGGCGACACGCTGCTGTTCCTCGTCGAACAGGAGGGCAAGGGCGCCTGCCACACGGGTTCCTACAGCTGTTTCTACCGGGCGTTCGGTAGCGACGAGGAAACCACCTCCCCGCCCGGGCCCCGCTGAACAGTGCCCCACGGCAGTCCAGCGTCCTCAGCGGTGCTTCCGGACCGGGAGACCTTCGGTCGTCTCGCACGTTCCCACAGGGTGGTGCCGGTGATGCGCACCCTCCTGGCAGACCTCACCTCGCCCGTCGCTGCCTTCATGCGCCTGTGTGGCCCCGATGGCGCGGAGTCGCAGTCAGGCTTTCTTCTCGAATCGGTCGACCACGGTGGCAGCTGGGGTCGTTGGTCGTTCATCGGTCGCGATCCCCGCGCTCGCATCGTGTCCCGTTCGGCGAAGGTGACCCTCAGCGGCGACCTGCCCGAAGGGCTTCCCGTCGACCAGGGTGTGCTCGCAGTTCTCGAGGCGCTGCTCGGGCACTACAGGACACCCGATGCCGCTCAGTTCGATGTGGAGCCCGGTGCGACGGTCGAACTACCTCCGTTGCACAGTGGTGTTGTCGGTTACCTCGGCTACGACGTGGTTCGTGAGGTCGAACGCCTCCCCGACGTGCCAGCTGATGATCGCGGTTGGCCCGACGCCGTACTCTCGGTGGTCGGCGAACTGGCGGCCTATGAACACTGGAACCAGCGCGTGACGCTGGTGGCGAACGCCTTCGTCTCCGAAGGTGCGGACGACGATGCGGTGGATGCGGCCTGGGTCGACGCCAACGAGCGTCTCGAACAGATGGCCATCGACGGGGCCAGGGTCATCGACGAACCGCTGGTGGATCCACCAGTCGGCGCCGAGTTGCCCGAGACCACTTCCACGATGGCGGCGGGGCAGTACCAGCGGGCGGTCCAGGTGGCTCGTGAGCACATCCTCTCGGGTGACATCTTCCAGGGCGTGCTCGCGCAACGGTTCGACTTCGACCTGGATGCAGACCCGCTCGATGTGTACCGGGTGCTGAGGCAGATAAACCCGTCGCCCTACATGTACTACGTACGCGAGCCCGAACTCACACTCGTGGGCTGCTCGCCCGAGCCAATGGTCCAGCTGCTCGGCGACCGCGTGATCTCGCGTCCGATTGCCGGCACCCGCTTTCGCGGCGAGACCGACGAACACGACCGCCGCCTGGGGGCGGAGCTCACCGAGCACCCCAAGGAGCGGGCCGAGCACATCATGTTGGTGGACCTCGCCCGCAACGACGTAGGGCGCGTGGTCGAGTTCGGTACCTGCGAGGTGGATGAACTGATGGTGCTGGAGCGTTACAGCCATGTCATGCACATGACTTCGCAGGTTTCAGGACAGCTGGCAGCGGGTCGGTCGGCCATCGACGTGCTGAGGGCCACGCTTCCGGCGGGCACCGTTTCGGGAGCCCCAAAGGTGCGCGCGATGGAGATCATCGACGAGCTCGAACCGACCAAACGCGGTCCGTATGCCGGAGTTGTCGGCTACCTCGACTTCTCCGGCAACATCGACACCGCAATCGCGATACGCACGATGGTCGTGGACCCACCGGGCGCTGACAGCACTCGCCGTGCCTCGGTGCAGGCGGGTGCGGGTGTGGTGGTCGACTCGGATCCCGATGACGAGGAACTCGAGACGCGGAACAAGGCCAAGGCACTGCTGGTTGCTGTTCGGGCTGCCGAACACATGACCACTCAGCGCCGAGAGGCCGCCTCCAGAGGGACGAAAGAATGAACGAGTCTGCACAGACCGCTGCACCGATAGCGGCGCCGTGGCCACGCGACGTCCTCAGCGTCGGCGGACCCGATGCGATCAAGTTCCTGCAGGGTCAACTCTCTGCCGACATCGAGGGCCTGGAGGTGGGCCAGTCCGCCACAGCTCTGCTGCTGGAGCCCACCGGCAAGCTCGGCTGGGTGCTGCGCGTTTGGCGCACCGATGAGCACATCGCCTTCATCGACACCGATGCTGGAGCCGGCACCGACATCGCCGGGAGGCTCAATCGGTTTCTGCTTCGCACCGATGCCGAGATCGAGTTGCTCGACTGGGAGTGCATCGCAGTTCGCGGTGTCGGCAGCCATGGGCTCGATGTGGATGACACCGGAGCCGTATTGGCAGGCGTTGGGCTGTGGCCTGCTGTTGAGGGGATCGATCTGTTGGGTCCATCGGTCTCGCCTCCGCCGCACGTGCGTGTCGTCGAGGCCGAGGAGCTGGAGGCCGTGCGGATCCGGTCGGGTTGGCCCACCCACGGAGCCGAGCTGGCCGACGGCGTGATTCCTGCCGAGGTCGGGCAGTGGTTGATCGACTCCGCTGTGAGCTTCACCAAGGGCTGTTACGTGGGCCAGGAGCTCACCGCCCGCATCGACAGCCGCGGAGGCAATGCACCCCGCCGACTGGTTGTCGTCGACTCCGAGACGCCTGCTGAAGCCGGAAGCGACCTTCTGGCCGACGGCGAGGTGGTCGGAGCGGTGACGAGCGCAGCTGTGGATCCTGGCACCGGCGCGACCGTGGCGTTGGGCTTTGTGAAGCGCTCGGTCGACGACGACGCAGCGCTTTCGGTCGGTACCTGAGCTTCCGCGGCTCACCTAGCCTGCGGAGATGGCAGGCACTGAATTCTTCACCGGCGTGGATGCTCCCGTCGCATTCGAGGGCCCCGACTCAACCAACCCGCTTGCGTTTCGTTGGTACGACGCGGATCGGGTGGTGGGCGAACGGACGATGGCTGAGCAGTTGCGTTTCTCGGTCGCCTACTGGCACAGCTTCGCCTCCGATGGTGCCGACATGTTCGGCTCCGGCACATGGGACAGACCGTGGATCGAAGCGACGGAGGATCCGCTCGGTGCGGCCGAGGCGAAGATGGATGTTGCGTTCGAGTTCCTTGCAAAGCTGGGCGCTCCCTTCGTGTGTTTTCACGACCGGGACATAGCTCCCGAGGGGGCGACATTCGCTGAGTCCGCGGCCAACTTCGACCGCTTGGCCGACCGAATGGCGGGCCAACTCGAATCCACCGGAATGAAGGTGCTGTGGGGCACGGCAAACCTGTTCTCACATCCGCGCTACCAGGCCGGTGCCGCCACCAACCCCGATCCCGAGGTGTTCGCCCACGCTGCGGCCCAGGTAGCGCATTGCCTGGAGGTCACGAAGCGCCTCGGTGGTGAGAACTACGTGTTGTGGGGCGGACGCGAGGGCTACGACACACTGCTGAACACCGACATGGCACGTGAGCTGGAGCAGCTCGGTCGCTTCCTGTCGATGGCGGTGGAGCACAAACACGCCATCGGTTTCGATGGCCCCCTGCTCATCGAACCCAAGCCCTTCGAGCCGATGAAGCACCAGTACGACCACGACTCTGCAGCAGTGGCGGGCTTCCTCGACCGCTACGACCTGACAGAGGACGTGAAGCTGAACATCGAGGTCAACCACGCCACCCTGGCCGGCTTCGACGTGGCACATGAGGTGGCCACTGCAGCGGCACTGGGAGTGTTCGGTTCTCTCGATGCCAATGCGGGCGATGACCGCCTCGGCTGGGATGTGGACCGCTTCCCGGTGTCACTCGAGGTGATGTCGCTGATGATGTTCGAGCTGCTCCGTGCCGGCGGATTCACAACGGGTGGTCTCAACTTCGATGCAAAGCTGCGCCGCCAGTCCACCGACCGCAATGACCTGTTCCACGCGCATGTGGGGGCAATGGACCTGATGGCCCACGCGCTGGTGATTGCCCAGGCGCTGCTCGACTCCGGTGAGCTGTCGGAGCTGCGCGACGGACGTTACGCAGACTGGTCCGGCGATCTCGGCATGACCATCTCGGCGGGTTCCACCACGCTGGCCGCGCTTCGCGAACGGGCGATGGGCACAGTGGCACCCGAACCTCGATCGGGCCGTCAGGAACAGGTGGAGAACCTCGTGGCCCGAATCATCGACCAGGCGCGCTGAGGTGGCCCAGCCGTTGGTGATCGGGATCGATTCGTCGACCCAGTCCACCAAGGCCGAAGCAAGGAACCTGGAGACCGGCGAGCGCGTCGGGCTCGGCCGTGCCCACCACCCACCCACATCGCCACCCTGTTCGCAGCAGGACCCCCAGAGCTGGTGGATCGCGCTGGTGGGTGCGTTGGGCCAGCTTGGCGATCTCCGTGCAGAGGTGGTGGCGATCAGTGTGGCGGGCCAGCAGCATGGCCTTGTGGTCACCGACTCGGCCGGCCACCCACTGCGACCGGCCAAGTTGTGGAACGACACCGAGTCGGCCCCCCAGGCCGCCGAGCTGGTGAGGGCGCTTGGCGCGACCCGCTGGGCCGACGAGTGCGGTTCGGTGCCGGTTGCGGCGTTCACGGTCACCAAGCTCGCCTGGCTGGTCGAGGCCGAGCCCGATCTGCTGGGTGACATCGGGGCGGTAGGTCTGCCACACGACTGGTTGACCAGGAAACTCTCCGGCCGCCATGTCACAGACCGTGGAGACGCATCGGGGACCGGTTGGTACGACGCGAGTGCTGATCCTGCCGCTGCCGGCGTACGTCCGGATCTGCTGGCAGCGGCTGTGCAGGAGGCACCCGGCGGCCTCGCCGACCCCGCCCATTGGGCGGATCTGCTGCCCGAGGTGCTGTCGGCGTCCGAGCCTGCCGGGACCATCTTGCCCGACGTGGCTCGGGAATTGGGCCTGCCGGAGTCCGTGCTCGTGGGTCCTGGAACCGGCGACAACATGGCGGCCGCGCTCGGACTCGGCCTCGGATCCGGCGACGTGGCCTTCTCGCTCGGCACCTCCGGCACCGTCTACTCCGTGGCAGCCTCACAAACCTCTGATCCGAGCGGAGCGGTGGCCGGGTTCGCCGATGCCTCGGGGCAGTTCCTGCCGCTGGTGTGCACGCTGAACGCTACGAAGGTGACCGACACCGTCGCACAGTGGCTGGGTGCTGACCTCGATGAGATGGCTGCCCTGGCACTTGCAGCCGACCCGCATGAAGGCACCGGGCCGACCCTGGTGCCCTACTTCGACGGCGAGCGCACGCCCGACCTGCCCGATGCAACCGGCAGCCTCACGGGCCTGCGCAACGAAACCAGTCGCGAATCCATCTCACTGGCCGCACACGACGGAGTGCTCGGGGGCCTGATCGCCGGACGTGATGCACTGCGGGCCTCAGGCGTGCCGGCAGACGGCCGCGTGTTCCTCGTGGGCGGAGGCGCACGCTCAGCGGCCTACCGAACCCGTCTGGCGGAACTGTTGGGTTGTGCCGTTCGCACGCCGGCCGAGGACGAGTCCGTGGCTGCGGGTGCAGCACTCCAGGCCGCCGTGGTCGCAGACGAATCCGATACCGCTGCCGCTCATGCGGGCCCCGAAGCCTTCGCGGAGGTGGCCGACCGGTGGAACCTCGGCGCCGGGTCGGACACCGAACCCCGCTGACCGGCCCCGCCGACACCGCCCCGCCGCCACCGCCCCGCCAACACCACAGAACCGGGATCTCGGTTTCTGTGCAGGCGCTGGGTCTGGGAACCTTGGATCGTGGCCACGTACCTGGATCGCATCCTCGAGCAGCACCGATCGGTCGCCGCGCTCGACGACAGGGACACAGCGTTGCTCCGCGAGCGCTGCGAGTCGATGGACGAGCCCCGGGGGTTCAGAGCAGCGCTCGGCGGAGCGTCGACGCTGTCGGTCATCGCGGAGGTCAAGCGCCGCTCGCCCTCGAAGGGAGATCTCGCGGTCGATCTGGACCCGGCAGGGTTGGCCGGCACATACGAGGACTCGGGCGCCAGCTGCCTGTCGGTTCTTACCGACGGCCCCCATTTCGGAGGCTCGGCCGACGACCTGGCTTCGGCCCGTCAGGCGGTGTCGCTGCCGGTGCTGCGCGAGGATTTCACGGTCAGCGCCAACGACGTGCTGGACGCCCGACTGATGGGGGCTGACGC
>JBPCTP010000369.1:0-10504 GCA_051011615.1 Microthrixaceae bacterium
CCCGGTGCCCGGACCGGGCTCCGCCGGAGCACAGGTGCCTTGGCCGCCCACACCGCGGGCGGGATACAGTCCGACGTCGACCCGGAGGAGCCCATGAGCGCCAAGCCCGGCACCATCATCTACACCATCACCGACGAGGCACCCGCCCTCGCCACAAGGTCCCTGCTACCCGTGATCGAAGCGTTCGCGGGAGTAGCCGGCGTTTCTGTCGAAACACGTGACATCTCCCTTGCAGCAAGAGTGCTCGCCACCTTTCCGGAGGCACTGAACGACCAACAGCGGATCAGCGACGACCTCGCGGAGTTGGGCGCACTCGTAAAGGAGCCGGAAGCCAACGTCATCAAGTTGCCGAACATCTCGGCATCGGTGCCGCAGCTCAATTCGACCATCGAAGAGCTCCGCTCCAAGGGCTACGACGTGCCGCTCTATCCGGAGGAGCCCTCCACACCTGAGGAAGAGTCGACCAAGGCCCGCTACGACGCAGTCAAGGGCAGTGCTGTCAACCCAGTCCTACGCGAGGGAAACTCCGACCGCCGGGCACCTGGATCGGTCAAGTCATACGCACGCAGCCACCCGCATTCGATGGGCGAATGGTCCGCGGAATCGGCGACCGACGTGGCCACGATGGGAGAAGCGGACTTCCGGTCCAACGAGCAGTCGGTGACGATCGACTCCGACACGGATCTGCGAATCGAACTCGTGACCGCCCTTGGCACAACCGTGCTCAAGGAGTCCGTGCCCGTGCTGGCAGGTGAGGTCGTGGACGGCTCCTACATGTCGGCCTCCGCCTTGCGCAATTTCCTGGGCGACCAGGTGAAGGCCGCGAAGGATGGCGGCGTGCTGCTCTCGGTGCATCTGAAGGCCACGATGATGAAGGTGTCGGATCCAATCATCTTCGGCCACGCGGTCCTGGCCTACTTCGGCGACGTCTTCGAAGAACATGCGGCCACTTTCGAGCGACTCGGGATCGACCCCACCAACGGCATCGGCGACCTCGAGGCGAAGATCGCGGATCTTCCCGAAGCCGAACGCTCCCCGATCGAGGAGTCGATCGCCGCGGCGCTGGAGTCCGGTCCCGCATTGGCGATGGTCGACTCGGACCGCGGTATCACCAACCTGCATGTACCGAGCGACGTGATCATCGACGCTTCAATGCCGGCCATGATCCGCACATCGGGCCAGATGTGGAACCCGGCCGGCGAACAGCAGGACACTCTGGCGGTCATTCCCGACTCCTCCTACGCCGGCGTCTACCAGGCCGTGATCGATGACTGCCGAGCCAACGGCGCGTATGACCCCACAACGATGGGGTCAGTTCCCAACGTCGGTCTGATGGCCCAGAAGGCCGAGGAGTACGGCAGCCACGACAAGACCTTCGAGATCGCCGAGGCCGGCACTGTCCAGGTGGTGGATTCGAACGGCGACACGCTCATCGAACACGAGGTCGAAACCGGCGACATCTGGCGGGCGTGCCAGACCAAGGACGCACCGATTCGCGACTGGGTGCGCCTGGCTGTCAGCAGGGCCCGCGCCACCGGAGCGCCTGCGGTGTTCTGGCTCGATGAGACCCGGGCCCATGACGCCCAGCTGCTCGCCAAGGTGAGGAAGTACCTCGGAGAGCTCGACACCGATGGCCTCCAGATCGAGATCATGGCGCCGGTGCAGGCGACCGAGTTCTCACTCGAGCGCATCCGCCGCGGTGAGGACACCATCTCGGTCACCGGCAACGTGTTGCGCGACTACCTGACGGACCTGTTCCCGATCCTCGAGTTGGGCACCAGCGCCAAGATGCTCTCGGTCGTGCCGCTGATGGCGGGCGGTGGTCTCTTCGAGACCGGAGCCGGTGGTTCCGCCCCGAAGCACGTCCAGCAGCTGGTCGCCGAGAACCACCTCCGTTGGGACTCCCTCGGTGAGTTCCTCGCACTGGCCGCCTCCCTGGAGCACCTGGCCGACACGTTCGACAATCCCACTGCTCGAATTCTGGGCGACACACTCGACGCGGCCACCGGACGACTGCTCGAGGAGGGACGGTCACCGTCACGCAAGGTCAACGAGCTCGACAACCGTGGCAGCCACTTCTACCTGGCGATGTACTGGGCGCGGGCAATGGCCGACCAGGGCGACGATGCCGCACTCGCCGCGAAGTTCGGTCCCGTGGCAGCCGCACTCGAGGAATCCGAGGACACCATCGTCGAGGAACTCACCTCGGTGCAGGGCGCCCCCGTGGATCTGGATGGCTACTACTTCCCGGATCCTGACCGCGCGACCGAGGCCATGAGGCCCAGCGAGGCGTTCAATTCGGTGGTCGACGGAATAGGTTGACAGGTGACCGACAAACCTGCCGAGATGAACGACACCGACTCAGACCCCCCCGAGGACGAACCCAGCACGGACTCGCCGGACAAGGGTCTCGGTGGGTTGCCCCGGTGGCTGGTGCCTCTGCTCATCGGTCTGGTCACGATCACAGCGGGGTTGTTCAGCTGGCGAGCCGGACAGCTCGCCTCCTCGGCTGCTTTCGAGGACCGCCAGTCCGTGGGGCAGACCATCAAGCAGGAAACGTTGAACGTGCAGGCCGGACTCCAGACGGTGAACGACGCCGTTGGCTACGTCAGCTATCGGGCAGATTTCGCGGAAGCCACCGCCCTGGACGGCGTCGCCGTTGAGCTGGCGGAACAGGGGCTGCTGGAGTCTTCCGAGGCTGCGCAGAGAGAGGCTGACGAGTTGCGCGAGACGGCCACCCGACGCGCGGAATCGTTGGGGGTGTTCGGCCAGCAGTCGGTCCTCGAACAGACCGTCATAGCGCCAGAGGAACCCATTTCGTTCAACATCGACGACCAACTGGCCGGCAACCAGGCCAACCTCAGCACGGACATCACCTCCCCCGGGGTACTCGACCCCGACAAGTGGGCCGAAATGGCCGATGACACCAGGGAACGGGTGCGCCTCCTCAAGTGGGACACGCTGTTGCTGTTGTTGTCGGTACTGGCGTACACCGCGGCAGAGCTCGCACCGAACCGCCAGGTTCGTCGGGCGGGATTCGCAGTCGGGTCGGTCCTGTACGTCTTCGTGGTCATCGCCGCATTCACGGGGTCGTTCTGGTGAGCAACGAAGAGCGCCCTGATCCAGACGACGCCACACAGGCCGAGGACGCCGCTCCCAGCCCGGCGGGGCCAGCATCCGATTTCGGGTTTCGTCGGCGCACCGGTATCGCCCTGGCCACCCTGGCCGTGCTGGGTGCGTGGATCGCAGTGCTCGCAACCAACGCAGGAACCAACGAATCAGCAGCGGCGCGCGACGCGACCCGCCTGGCCTCGGAGGCACAGGCGGCCGATGTGGTAGCAACCGGCATCAATGACGGCCTTGACCAGATCGAGGCAGAGCTGGAGTTGATGCCCAACCGCGCAGCCTTCCAGGGTAGTGAGGGAATCGCCCAGAGCCTCGGTGCCACGCTCGACCCGACACTCAACGCCGAACGGCTGGCGAGGGCGGAGTCCTCGGTAGAAGCGGCACTCGGAAGCAACCCGGACCGACCTTCGCAGTTGGCCTCCGAGGCCACACGACTGAAACTCGAGCAGGAAGTGGTGGTTCAGCAGCGAGTCGAGTGGAACGCCTACGCATCCCAGTACGAAACCGTGCTGACCGTGCTGGCGGTGGCGATCTTCCTCGTCGGTTTCGCCCTCGTGCTCGGACCGAAGCTGCGCATCCCGGTGTTCATCCCGGGAATGATCCTGGCGCTGATCTGCCTCCTCTGGGCCATTCAGATCTATACGAAGCCAAAAACCGATGTGTCCCCGGATGCGATCGCCGGTACGGCTGAGGGGAGCCAGGCTCTATCCGAGGGTCGCCCGGCGGATGCAATCGACTCCTACAACCAGGCCCTGGATTCGACACCGGACTACTTCGAGGCACTGTCGGGACGGAGTCTGGCCACGCTCATCGAAGCGAATCCCGACCTCCTCAACACGGTCGCCTTCACCGACACCTCCGCGGAGGTCACCGGGCCCGCTTCGGAGGATGTGGAACTGGCCCTCGACAACCGCGGCGACACGGACTCCACGACTCTGGGTGTCGCAGCCATCAACGCACTCGCCACCAACGACTGGGAACTGGCGGCTGAACGACTCGAGGACGCCGTCGAGGTCAACGAGATGGCCGCCACGCTGTACCTGTGGCGCTCGGCCGTGGCCGTGGCACAGGGTGACGAGGCCGCCGCCGCTGACTGGCTCGCCGACGCCGCGGACCGGTTCGGGGACCTCGAGCCCGAGAGATCCAGGTTCCTGGCGGCCCAGTACCTCAGCCTGCTGGAGTACGTCGCGGACCGCGAACCCGAGCAGGCGGAGTTGGCGGAGAAATTCGCACGGCAAGGCGTCGCCTCGATCTCCGAGAGCTCTGCAGGACGTGATCTTCTGGAGGACGCCGCGCCCGACTCCACCATCTTGGCCGCCACGGCTTCCTTCGACGACGGTACGACCGCGGTCCAGGTTGAATTCGGTGGCGTGTCCGACGACGAGATCATTTCGCTCGTCGGTTATGAGCGCCCGGCACCGGGCGCCCCATGGGTTCAGCCGAGGGAGCTGTTCTACACGGGTCCTCCGAGCCAGGGCGGAGGCACCACCATCGTCACCCCGCGCGGATGCGTCGCAACGGAGTACCGATTCGACCTGTACGTGGAAGGAGAATTCCGCGATTCGGTCGACATCGCCGGCGGCCCAGCCACCTGCTGAAGTTCACCAGCTTTTCGTTTCACGAGTTAGCTCGGGTTGCTAGCTTCTCCCCCGGAGTCCCCCGTAACGGACCCGCTGAGAGGGAAGGAACCCATGTCGTACGAGAGCAAACTCTCGCCCACCTTGGCTGTCGTTGCGATCGTTGCGATCGTTGCAGCGCTTGCGTCGGGTTGTGCCCTTCTGGAGCAACCGCCAGTTACCGCCGGAGGATCGCCCCCTACCGTCGCGGACCTCGGTGCCCAGATCGGCGCCGTCGCGATCGACGATGCCGGTACGACAGTTGCAGCCATCGCGGGCACCGGGGCCAAGCTCATCGACAAGGCCAGTGGCGTTGTGAGCGACATCGGCGCGGCCGACCCGGGCTCGGGGATCGCGGTCTCCAATGACGCATCCCGGACCTTCTGGACCAGTGGAGGGGACCTGCTCGCCCGGATCGACTCATCCGGCACCACCACGATCGTGCCCGGCGCCGAGGCGTGGGCCGCCTCGGGCGATGGCAGCGCAGTGGTCGCCACCACGGCTGCAGTCCTGGATCCGAGTGACACCGATGCAGGTTCATCGGTGTACCTCGTGGACGTGGACTCCGGACTGCCCATCTGGTTGGGCCCGGTACCGGCCTCCACCTACACGTTGGGCATCTCCGACGGAGCCGATCAGGTGCTCGTCGCCAATGATCCGGGAATCCAGCCCGGTGTCGGCGACCCGTGCCCGGGTTCGACCGCCGAGGTGTTCGACGTCGCCAGCACGACCTGGAGCACCGTGCCGTGTGCTTCCTCCTCGGCCCAGATCTCCGATGACGGCAGCAAGCTGTGGGTGCCCCGAACGGAATGCCAGTTCACCGACGACTGCACCTTCAGCCTGGTGGCGATCGACGTCGGTCCCCTCACTCAGACAGCCGTGGCGGGCAACACTTCGACGCTGTCTCTGGACGGTGATGGATCCAGCGCTGTGTTCCGCTTGGCCGAACAGGGGTTCGCCCTCTTCGCCGCCCTCTGGCAGATGGGGCAATCCGACGGCACGACTGCTGACCTGTCGGTCGAAGCGCCGTTTGACCCAGGCTCCTTCACGCTGCCGTTCCCGGCAGACACCGAGTTCCACGGCATCTCGGCTGACGGCGGCCGCTTGCTCGCACAGAGAGCCTCTGGAGGCGTCTACGACACCGAGGTTGCGCTGACCGACGGAACAGTGGTGTTCACAGCAGCGGTCGGCACGGCCGCTCCGACCGCCGTGGACCCTTTCCCGGTGCTGTCTGACGACGGATCAACCGTTGCGGTGCCCGCTGGCTCCATACTCACGATCGACGACTGAACCCAAGGGCCACGCCCGGTCCACCGACAAGGAACCGTCGCAGAGACGAGCCCCGCGCCACGGCTTGCCGGTAGCGGCGCCCGGAGTGGCAGGCTGAGGACGATGGCGGTCGATCCACGGTGACGTACGTTCTGCTTCTGGCCGGCTTCGCGCTGCTCGTAGCGGGAGCTGAAGTGCTCGTGCGCGGGGCCGGTCGCGTGGCTGTGCGATTCGGACTGTCGCCCATCGTGGTCGGCCTGACCGTCGTCGCGTTCGGAACGAGCGCGCCGGAGTTGGCTGTCAGCGTCGGGTCCGCCTTCAGCGGCCAGACCGGACTGGCAGTTGGCAATGTGGTCGGATCCAACATCGCAAACGTCCTGTTGGTACTGGGTGCGTCAGCGGCCTTCGGCGGAACCCTCGTGGTGGCATCCAAGATCGTTCGTGTGGACGTGCCGCTCATGATCGGTGCCTCCGTAACCGTGCTTCTGATGTCACTCAACGGCGCGATCGGTCGGCTGGAAGGCGCCCTGCTCTTTGCGTGCATTCTCGGCTACGTGACCTTCACGGTGATGGGGGCTCGCAACGCGTCCGATGCGGAGAAGGCCGATTTCGAGGCCGAATACGCAGCAGATGACGGACCGGGGTTGGGCGTGGACGTGCTGATGATCGTCGGCGGAGTCGGCGCCCTGGTGCTGGGTTCCAAGTGGCTGGTCGATTCAGCCAGCGAAATCGCGGCGCAACTCGGTGTTTCGGACCTCGTCATTGGACTGACCGTCGTGGCGCTCGGCACGAGCGCACCCGAGCTGGCCACGTCGCTGATCGCGGCGATCAAGGGCGAGCGGGACATCGCCGTTGGAAACGCCGTGGGTTCCAACCTCTTCAACCTCCTGAGCGTGCTCGGACTGACAGCCCTCGTCGCGCCCGATGGTCTGCCCGTGAGCGATGACGCCCTTCGACTGGACATGCCGGTGATGGTGGCCGTTGCAGTGGCGTGCCTACCCGTGTTCTTCAACGGCTACTCGTTGAAGCGTTGGGAGGGTGGACTGTTCCTCGCCTACTACATCGCCTACATCACCTTCCTCGTTCTCACCGAGACCGGCAGCGGCCTACGTGACCCGTTCGCGGTGGTGATGGGCGTCTTCGTGATCCCGCTCACCGTGATCACGTTCGCCGTTGTCGGTTGGCAGGCGTGGAGGAGTCCACACAACCGCTCGCCGAGTGCGTTGGAGAGGTAGGACTCAGCAGACCGCGCTCTCGAGGTCGCCGAAGGCGCGGGCTATCCCGTCTGCCAGCTTCGGCAGATCATGCATCTGCTCACGGTCCCCGGTCAGCCCGAAGTGCAGGGTGCCCTCGTATGACAACACGGCGATGGTGAGACCTTCGCCATCGATCACCTCCACGTACGGATATGCCTCAAGCACCCGCGCACCATAGGCCCACAGCGGAACCGGCGGGCCGGGCACGTTGGTGATCACGAGGTTCATTGGGATCTGTCGGCTGACAACCTTCGCCAACGTGGGTGCCAGCATCGGAGCGGCGCCCGCGATTCCGACGATGGTCTCGGCACCATCGGCCATACCGGAGTCCTTGAGTTCGGCGGTTTGGCCGTGGAGGTCCTCGAGGATACGCAGCGGGTCGAATTCACTCACCGGCAGATCGACCACGATCAACGACACCTGGTTGCCGGTCTTGCCACCCTCGGCCTCATCGCCCCGCCGTGAAACCGGCACCATTGCCTTGAGGCTGCGATCGTCGCCCACGTCTTCGCCACGGTCGGCCATGAACCCCCTCAGCGCCGAGGTGCACGCCGCCAGAACAACATCGTTGAGGGTGGCATCGACGGATGCCGACCGGCGGATGCGGCTGACCTGCTCCATGGATGCCGTGGCAGACACCCAGCGGCGGTGCGCGCTTACCGAGGTGTTCCAGGGCGCCGGCTTCGGACTGTCACTGAAGAGAACTGCGGTGGAGGCAACATCGCGCAGCATCGAGAGAAACCGTTGTGGGTCTCGTATCGCCGACGTGGCGTTTCGCGCCAGTGCAACGGGTCGGGACAACTGCTCGGCCAAACCCTCGATCAGCAGCTGGGTGTCCGACGGGGGGGGATTGGGAACCCAAAGCTGTGGGCACGTTCCTATTTCGGGGTGCGGCTCCAGGTCGACCAGAGCCATCGCCATGTCGACGTTCGCAATGCCGTCGCCCACGCAGTGGTGCACCTTCATCACCTGCGCGACGTTGTCATCGGCGAGGCCATCGACGAACCAGAGCTCCCACAGCGGCCTGGAACGGTCGAGCGGCAGCGACTGCAGCCTGCTCATCAGGTCGAGCAGCTGATCAGGAGTACCTGGTCGCGGCAGCGACGTCAGCCTCACGTGGTACTGGATGTCGAAACGGTCGTCGTCAACCCAGACCGGCCTGCCCTGGCGGAACGGCACCATCCGCACCCGTTGGCGCATCCGGGGCACCTTGGCGAGGCGGTCGGCGGTGATCCGGCGGATCTCCTCGATCTGAATCCTGCCGCTGGAGTCACGAAGGGGCGCTCCCTCGAGAATGCTCAGGGATCCGACGTGCTGGGGCTCATGTGGCGACTCGATGTAGAGGAATGAAGCGTCGGTCGCGGTGAGACGTTCGTGCGGCATCTGGTCTCCGTGGGCTCACTGGTGCCGGCAGTCTCGCGCCGCTGCGGCTGCTGTGTCCGTCGGAGCGGCGCCGAAGAGCCGGTCAACTCTCAGCAACCGGGGCTGTCTGCGACTTCAGCGCTCAGGATGTCACCGATCGGATAGGCGACGGCATGGGCGGTGCCGGGATCCCGCGCTGCGATCAGCCCCACGGCCCGACCCTGCAGATCCACGACCACTCCACCGGATATGCCTTGCTCGATCGCGACATCGAGGACCATCACCTCGCTGGTGGCCCCCCACCCACTGCGGAGTTCGATCGAGCGGACGGTTGCGTCGTATGTCGTCCATCGTCCCTCGGGAAAGCCGGCCAACACGACCGAGTCTCCCTCGTGAGGTGTCGGACCGGGCTCGAGCCCGGCGCCTGATCCCTCGGGTACCAAGGAGGTGTCCAACGTGGCCGCGTCTCGCTTGTCCACGAAGTCGTCCACCGCGCTCTCCATCACTCCCAGGCGAGCCCCACTCAAGGTTGCACTTGACGCTCCCTGGACGACATGGGCATTGGTCACCAGCACGCGGCCCCGGCTCGCGGGGTCCTCCGAGGCCTCCGAGATCGGGGGCCGCTGCGAAATACCACCGGTGTCAAGGATCGTGACCGTGCCCTGCCTGTGCACATCGCATGCGATGACGTCGGCCCGCATGACCGATCGCGACAGCCGGTTCTCCAGTTCCAGTCGCGGCAGCGGGTCCACCGACTGCCCGGCAGCGAGGTCCGTGCCGGTGACGAAATGGAAGGTCACACCCGCCATAAGACCGAGGAACGCGGCAATGACTGCCTCCCTCACGTGCCGCCCGGTCATCGCAAAAGGGAACCCGATTTTGGTGCTTGCAGCAAGCGGGCGATTGTTCCCGGCTCTGGGCCACGTGGCCCCGAGCCGCACTGGAGCCGCAAACGGCTGGCAGCTTCGACGGATTTTCGACGAGGACTATTGCTCGGTCGTCGCCCGAACTGCGAGATACGTCTCCCAGAGAACGTCGGCTGCACTGGTGGAGGTCAAGTTGCCGGCTCGCACATCCGCTTCGAGTCTCTGGAGCTCTCCGCGCACTTCCGGGTGGCTCCGAAGGTCGGCCTTGAGGCGCGCGTCGAGCATCGACCACATCCATCGCACCTGCTGGGCACGTCGCTTGTCGGTGAGCTCACCTGTGGAATCCAGCTTTCGGCGATGCAGCTCGACCTGCTCCCAGATCTTCGAGAGACCGATGTCGTCAAGGCCGGAACAGGTCAGCACCGGTGGTGTCCAGGTCGGTGTCGCGGGGGTCATCATGTGCAGAGCCATGCGGTAGTCCGCCGCGGCCCGCTCGGCCCGCTGGGTGTTGTCCCCATCGGCCTTGTTGACCGCGATCAGATCCGCCAACTCGAGCACGCCCTTCTTGATGCCCTGTAGGTCGTCACCAGCACCGGCCAGCATCAGCACACAGAAGAAGTCGACCATGTCTGCAACGACGGTCTCCGACTGGCCCACCCCGACCGTTTCGACCAGCACGACGTCGAACCCGGCGGCTTCGCACAACACGATGGTCTCGCGCGTCGCCCCCGCCACCCCGCCGAGTGTCTCGCCTGCCGGCGAGGGCCTGATGAACGCCTGCGGATCTGTCGCCAGCCGCTCCATGCGGGTCTTGTCGCCGAGGATGGAGCCGCCGGAGCGGGAACTGGTCGGGTCGACCGCCAGGACTGCGACACGGTTTCCGGAACCGGTCAGGTTCACTCCCAGCTGGTCGATGAAGGTGGACTTGCCGACACCGGGCACCCCGGTGATTCCCACACGCATCGAGCCGCCCGCCCGAGGCAACAGGGCGTTCAGCACGGCCTGCGCC
>JBPCTP010000370.1:0-9484 GCA_051011615.1 Microthrixaceae bacterium
GGCTCCATGGCGCTCGCGGGTGTTGTCCAGCAGCTCGCGTCGGTGTCGATGCTTCCCCGCGGGCGAGCGCAGCCATTGGACATCCGAGCAACACGAACACCAACCCAGGAGCTCGGCTCGGAGCGGCGCTCAGGGCTCTGGAATCGGGTGCCTCGCGGCCGCCAAATGCACTGGTGTGTGCTGCTCTGTGCACAGGCGAATGATAGGCAAGCGGTTATGTCGCTCCCCGGGTCTTGGCTAAAGTAGACAGACTGTCGAGAGGGCCACGTACCAGTGGCCGGGTCCCAATGGCGGGGCTGCATGATCCACCCGGACTCGCAACACCTCGGCAGCGCTCCAACGGCGGAGCACCCCCCGCGCACGCGGACGGCAACGGCGCCGGAACACCATCGACGCGCCCCACCGTGGCAAATCGCAGAGGAATTCGAGCATGCCCGTAAACGCACCCATCGGCCTGTACCGCCCGGAGAACGAACACGATGCCTGTGGTGTCTCCTTCGTGGTGGACATGCACGGACGACGAAGCCACGGCCTGGTGGCCAAGGCGCTCACCTCGCTGTGCAATCTGGACCACCGGGGTGCCACCGGTGCGGAACCGAACACCGGCGACGGTGCCGGAATTCTGGTGCAGGTGCCCGATGAGTTCCTGAGGACAGAGGTGCCTTTCGACCTTCCGGCGGCCGGTAGCTACGCGGTCGGTATCGGATTCATGCCCACCGAGACGGCTGCGCGCATTTCCGCCGGTGATCGCATCGAGAAGATCTGTGCCGAGGAAGGTCTGCGGATCCTGGGCTGGCGTGAGGTGCCGATCGACTCGTCGATGATCGGCCACAGCGCGCTCGAGGCCATGCCATCTTTCCAGCAGCTCTTCCTGGCCGATGCCACCGGTGAGCGAAGCGGACTCGAACTCGATCGCCTGGCCTATGTGGCGCGCAAGCGAATGGAGCACGAAGTACTCGATGACCGGGGCGAACCGGCGTCCTACTTCCCATCGCTGTCAGCCAGGACGCTCGTCTACAAGGGGATGCTCACGACTCCCCAGCTCGGCGAGTTCTTTCCGGACCTGCGCGACGAGCGCTTCACCTCGGCGTTGGGTCTGGTGCACTCACGGTTCTCCACCAACACCTTCCCTTCGTGGCCCCTTGCCCATCCCTATCGGTATGTCGCACACAACGGCGAGATCAACACGGTGCAGGGCAACCAGAACTGGATGCGCGCCCGCGAGGCCCTGCTTGCATCCCCACTGCTCCCGGGTGGATCAACACCGCAGGAGCTGGAGCGGATCTTTCCGATCTGCACCCCTGGTGCCTCCGACACCGCACGCCTGGACGAGGCGCTGGAACTGCTGCACATGGGTGGCTACTCGCTGCCGCACGCGATGCTGATGATGATCCCCGAGGCCTGGGAGAACCACAAGGAGATGCGCCCGGAGGTTCGGGACTTCTACCGCTTCCACGCCGGAATCATGGAGCCCTGGGATGGCCCGGCTTCGGTCACCTTCACCGACGGCACGGTCGTCGGTGCGGTGCTCGATCGAAATGGTCTGCGTCCCTCCCGGTACTGGGTCTGCGAAGACGGTCTCGTGGTGATGGCCTCCGAGGTCGGAACACTCGACATCGATTCCTCCACCGTCATCAAGAAGGGACGCCTCCAGCCCGGACGCATGTTCCTGATCGACACCTCGCAGGGTCGCATCATCGACGACGAGGAGATCAAGGCCGATCTGGCCGCCGCCCATCCCTACGGAGAATGGTTGGAGAAGGGCGTAAAACGCCTGGCCGACCTGCCGCACACCCACCACGTCACCGAGTCGGGCCGCGACGTGCTGCGAGAACAGCGCACGTTCGGCTACACGATCGAGGAGCTGAAGGTACTGATCGAGCCGATGGCGCGTGTCGGTGGTGAGGCGTTGGGGTCGATGGGCACCGACACGCCACTCGCGGTGTTGTCCGACAACGACAAGTTGCTCTACGACTACTTCAAGCAGCTCTTCGCCCAGGTGACCAACCCGCCGCTGGATGCCATTCGTGAAGAACTCGTGACCAGTCTGGGCCGCAACATCGGCCCCGAGGCCAACATCCTGGATCCGGGCCCGCAGTCGTGTCAGCTCCTCGAGCTGCCCTACCCGGTCATCGACAACGACTCCCTCGAGCGCATACTGCACATCGAGGAGGTCGACAACCGCTTCCGGTCGCGCAAGATCCGGTGCCTGTTCCCGGCGTTCTCGGGCGGACCGGGCCTTCGGCGTGCGCTCGAACGAATCCGCACCGAGGTGTCCGAGGCAATAGCCGAGGGTGTCAACATCATCGTGTTGTCGGACCAGATGTCGACCGAGGATCTGGCGCCGATCCCGATGCTGCTCGCGACATCTGCAGTGCACCACCACCTGATCCGCGAGAAGACCCGCACGCAGGTGGGGCTCATCGTCGAGACCGGTGAGGCACGCACGATCCACCACCACTGCCTGTTGCTCGGATACGGCGCCGCCGCCATCAATCCGTATCTAGCCTTCGACTCGATCGAACAGCTCATCGAGAGTGGTCCGACGACGATGACGGACTTCGAGTCCGCGGTTTCGAACTACATCAAGGCCTCCGGCAAGGGCATCCTCAAGGTGATGTCCAAGATGGGCATCTCGACCGCCGCGTCCTACACCGGTGCACAGATATTCGAGGCCATCGGGCTCAAGCAGGACATGGTCGACGAGTACTTCAGCGGCACCGTCAGCCGGATCGAGGGAATCGACCTCGAACAGATCGCACGCTCGGTGCGGCGTCGCCACGCCCGTGCCTACCCGTCACGACCCGCTGAGCGGGCGCACCGTGGCCTCGAGTCGGGTGGCGAGTTCCAGTGGCGTCGCGAGGGCGAATACCACCTCTTCAACCCGAAGACGGTGTTCAAGCTCCAGCACGCGACTCGTTCCGGGCGCTATGACGTCTTCAAGGAGTACACCAGCGCCGTCGACGACCAGTCGGAGAGGCTTGCGACGCTGCGTGGCCTCTTCAAGCTGCGCACCGGCGACCGCTCACCAGTGCCGATCGAAGAGGTGGAGCCGGCATCGGAGATCGTGAAGCGCTTCTCCACCGGCGCGATGAGCTATGGATCGATCTCGGCCGAGGCACATGAGACCCTCGCAATCGCCATGAACCGCCTGGGCGGGAAGTCCAATACCGGCGAGGGGGGCGAGGATCCCCGTCGCTTCGTCGCGGACGACAACGGAGACCTTCGGCGGTCCTCGATCAAACAGGTCGCGTCCGGCCGCTTCGGGGTCACTTCCAACTACCTGACCAACGCCGATGACATCCAGATCAAGATGGCCCAGGGTGCCAAGCCCGGCGAGGGTGGCCAGCTGCCGGGGCACAAGGTCTACCCCTGGGTGGCCGAGGTGCGGCACTCGACACCGGGCGTGGGACTCATCTCGCCGCCTCCGCACCATGACATCTACTCCATCGAGGATCTGGCGCAGCTGATCCACGACCTCAAGAACTCGAATCCGGGTGCACGAATCCATGTGAAGCTCGTCGCCGAGGTGGGCGTTGGCACGGTCGCGGCAGGCGTGGCCAAGGCCAAGTCCGACGTGGTGCTGATTTCCGGTCACGACGGTGGCACGGGCGCAAGTCCGCTCACATCGATCAAACACGCAGGTGCCCCCTGGGAGCTCGGCCTGGCCGAGACGCAGCAGACTCTGCTGCTCAACGGCCTCCGGGACCGGATCGTCGTGCAGGTCGACGGCCAGATGAAGACCGGTCGTGACGTGGTGATCGGTGCCCTGCTCGGAGCCGAGGAGTTCGGCTTCGCGACCGCACCATTGGTGGTGTCAGGCTGCATCATGATGCGGGTCTGTCACCTCGACACGTGCCCCGTCGGCATCGCCACCCAGAATCCGGAACTGCGTGAGCGATACTCGGGCAAGGCGGAGTTCGTGGAGAACTTCATGACCTATGTCGCCGAGGAGGCGCGCGAACTGCTCGCCGAACTCGGCTTCCGCAGCATCGCGGAAGCAGTCGGCCACGTGGAGGTGATCGACACGACCAAGGCCGTCGAACATTGGAAGGCCAGCGGGCTGGACCTGGGCCCGATCCTCATGAAGGTGGAACCCTGGGAGCAGGATGACCTGCTCTGTGTTCGCGAGCAGGATCACGGGCTCGACAAGGCGCTGGATGTCACCCTCATCGAGGAGTGTCGCGAAGCCATCGACACCGGTTCGCCGGTGCATCTCGAGATTCCCATCCGCAACGTGAACCGGACCGTCGGCACGATGCTCGGCCACGAGTTGACGAAGGTTCACGGCGCGGCGGGCCTGCCCGATGACACGATCGTGATCGATCTCGAGGGTTCGGCCGGCAACAGCTTCGGCGCTTTCGTGCCCCGAGGCGTCACCCTTCGGTTGCACGGCGATGCCAACGACTACGTCGGCAAGGGCCTCTCCGGTGGCCGGATCGTGGTTGCGCCACCGGCGGACAAGCATGAGGACCTGGTGCCGGAGAACAACATCATCGCCGGCAACGTGATCTGTTACGGCGCGACCGGAGGTGAGCTCTTCCTGCGCGGTGTTGTCGGTGAGCGCTTCTGCGTTCGCAACTCAGGTGTCACTGCTGTGGTCGAGGGTGTGGGCGACCACGGTTGCGAATACATGACGGGCGGACGCGTCGTGGTGCTCGGCTCCACCGGCCGGAACTTCGGCGCCGGCATGTCCGGCGGAATCGCGTATGTGCTCGACGTGGATGGCGACTTCGCGTCGAAGGTCAACTTCGAGATGGTGGAGATCGAGGAGATGGACTCCACCGACATCGACTTCCTGCGCAGCACGATCGAAGCCCATGTGCGTGAAACCGGCTCGACCGTTGCCACAGACGTTCTGGCAGAGTTCGACACCGAGCTGAAGCGATTCGTGAAGGTCATGCCGCGGGACTTCAGGCGTGTGATCGAGGCCACCGAACGCGCCGAGCGAGAAGGCCTGGACGTGACCGAGACGATCATGGCGGCGGCGCAGCAATGAGAGCTATCAGCCGGCAAGGAAACAGTTACGGCCGCCGTGGGGCAGGGACCCCACTTGGCGGAGGAGGCGGGCGTGGTGCGAAGCACCCGGGTGCCCGCCGGGAAGGAAATCATGGGTGATGTACGAGGCTTCCTGAAGCATGAACGCGAGACGCCGGAGCACCGGCCCGTGCCGGTGCGCCTGAGGGACTGGAACGAGGTCTACGAGGACTTCCCGACCGAGGATCTCCAGGTCCAGGCAAGTCGGTGCATGGACTGCGGAATTCCGTTCTGCAACATGGGTTGCCCGCTCGGCAACATCATCCCGGACTGGAACGACCTGGTGTTCCGAGGCGACTGGGATGCCGCCATGGACCGTCTGCATGCCACCAACAACTTCCCGGAGTTCACCGGCAGGCTCTGCCCGGCACCATGTGAGACCGCTTGCGTGGTCGGCATCAACCAGCCCCCGGTGACCATCAAGCAGGTCGAGGTCACCATCGTCGACACCGCATGGGACGCAGGCACCATCACGCCGATCCGACCCACACGCCACACCGGACGTTCTGTCGCGGTGATCGGATCCGGGCCGGCCGGCCTGGCGGCTGCTCAGCAGCTCACCCGAGCCGGTCACCGTGTCGTGGTCTACGAACGCGCCGATCGAATCGGCGGACTGCTGCGCTACGGGATTCCCGAGTTCAAGATGGAGAAGTCGGTGCTCGATCGTCGGCTGGCCCAGATGCGAGCCGAGGGCACCGAGTTCAGGCGCAGCGTGAACGTGGGTGTGGACATCAGCGGAAGCGACCTGCGGGCCAACTACGACGCCGTGATCATCGCCACCGGCGCCACGCAGGCCCGGGACCTGCCGGTGCCCGGCCGCGAGTTGTCGGGCATCCACCAAGCCATGGAGTTCCTGCCGTGGGCCAATCGTGCCCAGGAAGGTGACATGGCGGTCGATGAGGTGCCGATCACCGCTGCCGGCAAGAAGGTCCTGATCATCGGCGGCGGCGACACCGGCGCCGATTGCCTCGGTACATCCCATCGCCAGGGCGCCGAATCGGTACACCAGTTCGAGATCATGGAACGACCGCCCGATGACCGGCCGACGGCCAACCCGTGGCCAACCTGGCCCTTCACCTACAAGGTCACCTCTGCCCATGAGGAGGGCGGCGAGCGGGTCTATGCGGTGAACACGACCGAGTTCGTCAGCAACGACGACGGAGGTGTTCGTGCCGTGCGCTTCGTCGAGGTGGAACAGAAGATGGTCGACGGCCGTGCGAGTTTCGAGACCATCGAGGGCACCGAGCAGGAGCTCGAGATCGACCTCGTCCTGCTTGCAATGGGGTTCACGGGTCCTGAACGCAACGGCCTGCTTGACGAGTTCGAGGTCGAACTCGACGGGCGCGGCAACGTGGTGCGCAGCGACGACTGGGAATCGACCGTGCCAGGCGTGTTCGTGGCCGGAGACGCCGGCCGTGGCCAGTCCTTGATCGTCTGGGCTATCGCTGAGGGTCGTTCCTGTGCTGCAGCGGTGGACGGTCACCTCATGGGGGAGACCGACCTTCCGTCGCCGGTGGAACCCACCGACCGTCCGCTCACCTGAGAACACCAGAACGCCATGATGGACACCGCACTCGCGGTCGTGGTGGTCCACTGGAACTCGCCCGAGGACTGCGCCGAGACGGTTGGACAACTCCGTGCGAGCACCATTGCGGTACGGATCACGGTTGTCGACAATGCATCCTCGAAAGGCAATCGCGCACGGCTGGAATCGCTGCTGGATGGGCTGGTCGATGTTGAGATCGTGGACTGCCCTGCGAACCTCGGGTTCGGTCCGGGCGCGAACGTCGGCCTGGGCCGCTTCCTCGCCGATCCAGAGGGTGGGGAATGGGTAGCCCTGGTGCCACACGACGTTCAACTGGCCCTGGACACGCTGGAAGAGATGGTTGCGGCAGCGGGTGGGGTCCCGAACGCCGGGCTGTGTTGCGCCGATGTCGGTGACGGCATGGTGCCGGTAATCGACCCGTACTTCGGTGGCATGGCCGTTCCTGCTGATCGCGTGCCTGTGGATCCCGCGCCCGGCGGGGAGGGGTCGCAGGACACCGCCTCGGGCTGGGAAGAGGTGGCCTACCCACACGGCACCCTGATGATGCTGCGTCGGAGCTGCCTCGAGGAGGTCGGGCTTTTCGACGAGCGATTCTTCTCCTACTGCGAGGAGGCGGACCTTGCCCTTCGAGCCCGCCGTGCGGGATGGCGAATAGGGCTTGTGCGCGGCGCCATGGTGCACAACGTGACCCTCGGATCATCGGTCTGGCTGGTCGACTACCTGCAGACCCGAAATACGCTCCTGCTGGTGCGGGAGATGTCCGGCCGGTACCACGCGTTAATCCGGATCTGCTTCACGATGATCCAGGTGCTGCGCGGACTACGGGACCCGTCGACCCAGCCTCCGGTGTTCGACGCGTCAGCCCGCGCTGCCGGCGTGCGTGACTTCCTTCTTGGACGCTTCGGGGTTCCACCTGAGATCGACACTGTCGCCTGAACGGTCGGCACGCCGCCGATCCAGCTGCCACAGGGCGGCCACAGCCACGCAGTAGGTGCCGAACGCGATCAGCTGTACCGTGCGGAATCCCCAGGACATCGCCAGGATCGTGGTGAGTACCGATCCGATCACCGAGAACACGCCGTTGATCGCCCAGCCCCATGCGACGTATTCATCGGCGTGTGGTGACAGCGCCCCGACCGTACGCAGCCCAAACGGCATGAACATGCCGAGCACGAGGCCGAGGGGAGCCAACAGAAGGAACGCGATGGCCACGCGGACCATGAACGGTGCCGTGAGAGTCGAGTCTGTGAGTGGTCCCAGCAGGAATCGATACCCTATGGTCAGCGCGGCCAGCACTGCGAGCAACACAGGAATGGCGCGGCGTGGCTCGGCAGAGAAACGGGTCGACCACAATGCTCCGAGTCCGGTGAAGATGAGGATCGACGCAAGGGTGACCGTCAGCGAGTAGCTGGGATAGCCGAGGTACTCCGCGAGCTGCTGGATCATCGTGATCTCGAAGAGCATGAATCCGAGGCCGAGCGCAGCGAAGTACACAGCTGATGTCCCCTTGGCCGGAAGACGCTTCCATTCCTTGCGGATCACCAGGAACGGCAACAACAGGAACACCACGGCGAACAACGCCGCAACGCCGAGGAGCAACAGCAGCACCCGTTCACCGATCGCCACCTCGCGGTCTTCCACGGTGGGCGAGCTGAACATGTCCGAGGCCACCTCCGTGAAGGGGGTGAAGTGCCAGAAGAAGGGTGAGTCGTCGCTGATGGAGCGAACGTCCGCCGGATATGCGGCCACCAGTGCGTCGAGCGCTGAAGCGTCCGCCGCGCCGGCCATCTCCGCCACGACCGATTTCGTGGTCGGGGAGCCAGTGCTGGACGGGCCGGGGGCGTATACGACCTCCCCGCCGGGAGTGCTCTCCACGGCCGCCTCGAATGCCGCAACCTCGGCGGTCGTGACCGGGCTTCGCTTGACGATGATCGTCGACAGTCCACCGGAGAGCGGGTCGGTGCCGCGTCCCACGAGTATGTGTTGTGAGGGATCGTCAACTCCGGAGCGCTCCAGGGCCGTACGGGCGGTGACCACGTACCTCGCCGTCCGGTTGGGGCGGTTCTCGAAGTCCACCTCGCCGAACTGCGCCACCGACATGCCGCGGTCGCTCAGGTGGTCGAGGGTCTCGAGGATCATGTCCTCGGTGTAGAGGAAGCTCTCGGAGAGCACGAAGGCACCAGATGAAGCAGCGTTGTTGGCCGCGTAGCTGTCGGGAGCGACGAACCAGACGAGATCGAAGTCGCCGTCCGATCGCGCCAGGTACGAGCGACCGTCGCCCTGGGTGACCGTCACTTCGTCGAAGGAATCGAGGTCTCCGGAGAAGTCGGCGAACTCGCCGCGCATGAGGTCGACCGTCACCGGATTCAACTCGACCGCCTTGATGCCTTCCGCTCCTGCGTACAGCGAGGCAAGAATCTCGTTGCCGCCTGCGGACCCGATGATCAGTTCCCGCGAGGGAGGCTCGCCCAGCACCTCGAACGGCCACGAGCGCGGGTCGGAATCGAATCGGGTGAGCCCTTCCACGTCGCCGTCGAATCGGTGGATGGCCGAACCCCAGGTGCCGTCGTGGATGAGGAAGAGGCTGTCTTCCTCGAACGGCACAGGTCCGACGTCCACCCTGAACACCGGGCCCCATCCTGAGGCTAGTGCGCCCGTGTTTTCGACCTTCGCTTCCTCGGTTCGGATCGTCGGCAGGGCGTCCTCACCCAGGAACACGAACGTCGCGAGCAGTGCGGTCAGCCCGACGGAGGCCAGTCGCAGAGCGGAGGAGCGATCCCATGAAAAGGCGGCCCCGAGGGCTGCCAGCAGCGCGGCGGAGGCCAGGATCACCGATGGCGGGCCGAGAGTCGAGATCAGGGCGACCACCACCGCACAGCCGAGTCCGGCCCCGAGCAGGTC
>JBPCTP010000371.1:0-3649 GCA_051011615.1 Microthrixaceae bacterium
GTAGGTGTGATCCCGCAGCTCTAGCTCAGAGCTTTCCTCGACCTCACTCATGCCTCTGCTCCCTCGTGCGCGCTTCGCGGGCTCGCAAGGTTTATGACACCGATGGCAAGGAAGGCGACAGCGACCCCGACGACTGTCGCTCCCATGCGGTCCCAGCCTGTGGCAACGACGTCCTCCTGGATGACCTTCTGGGCGATCAACAACAGCGCTGTGGTGAACATCGTCGACAGCGCATAGTTCACGTTGCTCGTGGCCAGCATGGCGAAACCGCAGAACCCGAATGCGATCACGAGACCCAACGTGCTGTCGCCCACTAAACCAGCGAGTGCCATCCCCACGAAGACACCAAGCACAGTGCCGAGTGTGCGTCCCAGCCCCGTGATCAGGGCCTGTTCCTTGGGCGGGCGAAGCACCAACACGAACGCGAACGCAGCCCATGCAGCATGATCGGGAAACCACCACGACCCCAATGCCACACAGCCTCCGGCACCAACCGCGCGGATCACCGAGAAGAACATGACGAGTCCGACGTCCAGCGAAGGCGAGGCCCCTTGGACCACTTCGGGCGATGTTGACGGCGACTCCAACAGCGACACCGCCCATATTGCGACCACAGCGATGACGCCGCCCACCACGAACGCTCCCGCCATGGCTGGAGCAGACGCTGGCGAGTCCTCGATGCTCAGCGTGAGCACCGCCCAGATCAACAAGTACGCGCCGTCAGCCGTTGCGACCGGCCCACGTAGGGCGACCATGGCCGCCCCGAAGGCAACGAATGCGATCGCCAGCGAAGCCGCCACGACTGACCCTGCCGAGTACCCGACCGCTAGCGTGACCAGAGCGCCGACGACTACGAAGACGCAGTGCTCGGGAAAGCTCCGCCCTGTCTCCCCGGATGCGCCCGCGAGGACGAACAGCGCTGCGATGCCCGCCGCCATCCCCGCAGGCCCGAAGATCCCGACGAGCACGAGAACGATCGCCAACACCACCAGCCCGGTGAGTCCGGACCGGAAATCCAGTTCCTCCAGATCCAGATCCACAACGTCACGAATCGAAGCTGCTGCGGAGTCGGTCACGCTCGCGAGTTCCTTCTGTTGTTCGACTGGCGATGCAAGCCTATATATGTGTCAACTCCCGCGATCTCGATGCGTCGCGCCTAACGCGGGGGATGGCAAGCGGCCACGGTCGTTGGGCTGCGACTGTCGTGTTCGTCTTGGCCGGATTCGTGCCGCGATTGGAACTCATCATGGGACACCGAAGGCGCCTTGTGTCGTTCGCGGCCACAATTGCCGCTGTCGTGGTCATAGCGGTTCCACTCACGCGCCACACGATGGACCGGTTCGAGGAGATCCAGGAATAGGATCTGACCGCCGCCCCAACCGGCGTGGCAATCGACGACCGTGCGGATCCAACGGTCGTGTCCATCAATCTGATCAGCCCGAGTCCTGTGACCCGCCGGACTTCACAGGCACATGAAACCGCGCTGTTGGAGAGGTCTCCACCGTTTCCTCGGCCAGGGATTGCGACGGGCATCGCCACTGCGACGCTAACGACTCGACTGCGAGTCACCACGGAGTATCCCCGACGATCAGGAACGGGGCCACAGCCACAATTGCCACCCTGAGCGAAATTGGGGCCAGGTTGTGCTCAGATGCGAACCGGCAGGATCACGAGAGTCACGAACGCCGCGAGGGCGAGTACGCAAGCAGCCACCACCAGAACACGAGCCGCCCTGGTGCCGGCATTCTGGGAAATCCCGGCGAGAAACAACACCGACGCGAGTCCGACTGTAACAAGGACGTAGTTGTCGCTCCGCTCGTTGAACTCGCGTGCTTCACCCGCCAGATCGTCGGCCGATTCATACAGTTCTGCTGCCGCACGGAGATAACCCGGGTCATACGAATCGAGCTCGAAGGGCGTAGCCACGTCCCTGTCCGATGATCTCCACTCTTCAAACTGCAGACGGAACTCGGGTCGCATCCGCTCGATGATCACCTGTGCCCGTGAGGAATCGCCCTGTTCCTCGGCCTCCACCCAGGCGAGCCAGTGTTCGCCATCGATATCCGCGAGGACCTCGCCGGCTGCGATCTCGCTTTCGGCAAAGGAGCGAACCGCACCGGCTTCCGCGAGAGTCAGCGATTGCTGACCGGACCACTTCGCCGACTGGAAGCCGGCCCAGGCGCTAGCTACCGCCACGGCACTCATGACGAACACCGTCAACATCGGAGCCCACCCCCTCCGCAGAGTGACCCGCTCTTCGTCTCGAACGTCGATCAACTCACACTACGTGTCGGTCACGCGCACCAATGAGCCGAATCCGACCACCAGCAGGAATCGCGTATTCCACCGTCACTGCTGGAATACCCCGCGCAGCAGCATCGGTGACGGCCTCGTGATCATGGGTCCGCCAGCCGGTACCACCCGCACCACCGACAGCCCGCGTTGGCGGGTTGTGGGCCGCTCGTAGGGCGACCCACGGGTTGGTCCACCTACCAGTGGAGCGCAATCTCCAACTCGGTCTTGCCATTCTCGAGCTCCCGAAAGGCTGCGGCTCGACCCAGGGTCAGCTGTCCTAGGCCGGCCTGTCGTCCTGGGTAGTGCCCGTCGGGGACTGCCGGGTCGACTCGGGAGCGCCCGGCGCGCCCATTTGCGCGGGCTGGGGCTGCGACATCGCTGGATCAGCCACCTGGGCTGGCTGCTGTGAACGGGCTGTCTCAGCCTGCAGGTACGCGGTCCGCTCGACCTCCGCACGCTCACGCATCTGGGCAGCGCGACGCTCCACAACCTTGTCGTCCAGCCAATCCACAAGTGCGTGAACGGCCAGAGCGAATATGCCGTACATGATGATGGCGAACAGGACGGCGAAGCTGATCACCGAGCCGTTCTCGCTCTCGGCGCTCGGGAAGATTCCGCGGAATGGGGCCAGAACCTTGCTGGCGCTGCGGTACACCCATTCGGTGAATGACGCCGAAGGGCTTGCGTTGAACAGCAGGAGGAAGAAGGCCATCACGAGGATCACCAGCGCCACCATGAAGAACAAATAGACGAGCCATACAAGCGCTTTCGCGAAGCGCAGACCCTTCACCGAACTGTCGTCGTCCTGCACTTGCTCATCCTCCCGTCGATCCGGCTGAACCGTTCGGCCGGAACCAAGTCGAGGCGGGAAAAGCTACGGGTTGACCTGTTGGGAGTCAATAGCGTCGCCGATCTCGTAATTGGACTTTTCCAGCGCCTTTCGAAGCTTGTCGTGGTCGTCTGCATCGATGGCCGCGTTGATCCGTTTGCCGGCCCTGGTCAGCGCCATTCCATGCCGGATCGTGGCCGGCTGGCACGCCCCGAACGACATCTTCCTGGGTTGGGACACCAACTCGCCGCCGGACATCACTACTACTGGCAACGGTTCCATGACATGAAGGGTTCCGCGGACGTCGAGGCCATGAACGCAGACCGGCTACGCCGCTACACATCAATCTGCGGAGCAATTCTTGCCCACGCTCATGCTCGCTCGGCAGAGCCTGTTCTCATTGCCGGATATCTTGGGGCGAGCGACGAGTTCGACAAGGCACTGGCCAAGTTCGGTTCAGGTATTCGGAGCAGAACGACCGTGACTACGAGATGTTCCTCGACGCCATCAAGTAGGGACAGATAG
>JBPCTP010000372.1:0-5364 GCA_051011615.1 Microthrixaceae bacterium
ACCTCCAGGCCCGGGCCGCAACGGGACGTGGCATCTCGACCATTCCGCTCGACTGGTGGCTAGGCAGGTGCGGCGCCCCCTTCGTGTCCGACGGTTGGCACCTGTCGGGCAACGGCCAGAACTGCCACAGCCTCGCGATCGTCTCGGCGGTGGACCAGCTCCGCGGCGTCAACGGCTGAGTTCAACACCGCAGCGCGAAACCGCTCTGATCGTGCAACACTGCACACATGGTCGCCGTGAACTCAACCATGGTCGAGCTCGGAAGCGCTGCTCCGGACTTCTCGCTGCCGGACCCGGACGGAAACCTCCACACGTTGGCCTCCGCTGCAGCTGGGCAGCCTGTGGTGGTCGCATTCGTGTGCAACCACTGCCCGTTCGTGAAGCACATCGGTCCGACCTTCGGCCGGGTCGCCGAGCAGCTCGATGGGATGGGCGTGTCGGTCGTGGCCATCAACAGCAACGACATCGTGCACTACCCCGAGGACGGGCCCGAGCAGATGGCCATCACCGCCAAGGAGTGGGGCTGGGAATTCCCGTACCTCTTCGACGAGGACCAGTCGGTAGCGAAGGCCTACAAGGCTGCCTGTACGCCCGACCTCTATCTCTACGACGCCGGTCTGGCATTGGCGTACCGGGGCCAGTTCGATTCGTCGCGTCCACGCAACAACGAACCGATCGACGGCTCCGACCTGGTTTCGGCCGCCGCTGCTGTTGTATCCGGCGATCCGGTGCCGGAACCGCAGGTGCCCTCCATCGGCTGCAACATCAAGTGGCAGCCGGGCAACGAGCCGGGCTGGGTGGGCTGAGCCACGCCGAGTCCTGGTTGGGTCCAGGAGTTGGGTCCAGGATCTGGGTCCAGCGGTTGCGTTCAGTCGATGGTCAGTTCCACTTCCCAGAGCTGTTCGGGCGACTGGGGAAACCTGTACCGAACGAGGCGGTCAGCATCGTCGAGCCAGAAGTCCGCACTGTCGTCGTAGTTTCCGCCGACGTAGCGGCAGTGGCGCCAGGGCACTTCCTCGTCGCCGGTGCCCACTGCATCCACACCAAGGGGTTCGGCTGTGCGAATGTCCACCGTCGGCGTCAGCAGTGTTGCCGCATCCGTCGGATCGAGTCGCGGAATGACGACCGGCCGGCGGCCACCGACCCTGATGGTCGCGGCGACTGTCGGCCCCTGGAACACACGCAGTAGGGGCGACAGAACCGCCGCGCCCAGCACCTCGGCCGTGACCACACTCGGTTCGGCCTCGTTCATGGCCACGCTCAGGGCTCCATTGGCCAACGTGTACTCGGCGGTGATGCGGTCGATCTCTTCGCTGCGGAAGCTGAGCGTGCAGGTGGCGTCGCGATCTCCGGTCGCACTCACATCAGCCCGCAGTTCGGTGCCACCCGGTGCTGTTCGCACGGATGTGAGCTGCCAGCCCCCGTCGTCGCCGACCACATCGAAGCTCTCCTCCACTCCGGTTGCTTCGCCGTTCAGCAGGTAGTCGTAGCGGCCGGATCCGCTTGCGGGCTTGGGCAGGGCGAACTCGAGGTCGGGCACCGGTACAACCTACGACTCGATGGGCGCATTCGTTCACCAAGCGAGGAACTCGTGGCCCGATGGGGGCGGACCTCAATCGCGTCGGCCCTAGGCTGAGTGCCATGCCAGTCGAACAGCACAGCGAAGGCGCCTCGTCGGAGAGCAACTGCGCCTCGTGGATCCTCGAATCGGCGGCGGCAGAGGGAACCGACCACGCCTTCATGTGCCCTGGTGGCCTGAATGATGCGTTCATGCCGCCGCTCACCGGGACTCCCGGCATGCGAACCGTGGTGGCTGCCTTCGAAGGAGGCGCCGCCTACATGGCCGATGGCTGGTCGCGCGCGTCCGGCGGGATGGGCCTCTGTCTCGGCATCGGAGGACCGGGGGTGCTCAACATGGCCACCGCGCTCGGTGCGGCTGCGGCCGACCGGTCCCAGGTTCTCGCCGTCAGCGGCGAGGTGCCGACCACTTGGGAAGGGCTCGGGGGTTTCCAGGACGCCTCCGGCGCGGCGCTCGACGATCTCGATGCGATCCGGCCTATGACGTCCACCTCTCTGTCGGTTGATTCCTCCGCGGTGTTGCCGCACCATCTGCGCCGCGCCATGACCGCGGCCAGGGTGAAGCGGCGCCCGGCACACCTTTCGGTACCGGTTGACGTGCAGAAGGCTCCCGCGCCGCCGGCTTGGGACCCGATGCCCCGGGAGCTGTCGAGCGCACCGACGATCGACATGGATGCGTTCGACCGGCTGGCCGGGCTGTTCGAGCAGGCCGAGGGCAGCACCGTGCCGGAGAACGTGGTCCTGCTGGCCGGTGAAGCGGTACTGCATTCCAACGCCTCCGAAGACCTGGTCGCATTCGCCGAACGGTTCTCCATCCCGGTCGCAACGACGCTGTCCGCCAAGGGCGCGATCTCGGAGGACCATCCACTCGCTCTCGGCGTGTTCGGCTACGGGGGCTCTCGCTGGGCGACAGAGGCGATCCTCTCGAACCAGGTCGAGGTGTTGCTCGTGGTGGGCTCGGCGCTCACCCAACGCGACACGTTGCAGTGGGATCAGCGCATGCTCCCCTCGCAGGCCCTTGTGCAGATAGCCGGGGACCCGATGCACATCGGAGCCACATGGACAGCCGAGATCCCGGTGATCGCAGATTCGCGGGAGGCACTGGTTCGCCTGGCTGCTCTGGACGGCGCGGCTGCACGCGGCCTCGAAGCAGGCCGGCCGGCGCGCGCCGGCTTCCTCGACTCGGTGCGAGCGGAGCCCCGGCGCTACAGCGAGGCCGACACAACAAGCGACGCGGTTCCGATGCACCCGGCGAGGGTCGTCAACGAGCTCCGGGCCGCGATGCCCGATCATGCAACGCTGAGCGTCGATTCCGGGGCACACCGTGCCTGGTTCGCGGAGTATTGGACGGTCCGCGAGGCCGGCACACACTTCTCGCTCACCGCCCTGGGTCCGATGGGCGGAGCGATTCCGCTCGCCATCGGCGCCCAGCTCGCCCGTCCGGACCGCCCTGCGATGGTCGCCACCGGCGATGGGTGCATGTTGATGCACGGAATGGAGCTGCACACAGCTGCTCGCGAGGGAGTGCCGCTGATCGTGGCACTCATGGACAACCACGCCTACGGCAACATCTGGTACCGGGCCCATGTGATGGGCGCGGGGCCGAGCGGGTTGACCGACATACCCCTCATGGACTGGGTGGGATTCGCCCACTCGGTAGGGGCCCGGGGTGAACGGGTAGAGCATCCGGGCGAGATTGCGGCCGCGGTCGGACGTGCCCTGGATTCTGCCGGGCCGTACCTGCTGGACCTGCGAATCGACAAGCACCCGCCAACTCCGATCGCTCCCTGGCGGGAAGCGGTGCAGGAATGGGAGGACGACCACTGATGTCGCGAAGGCATTGGCCGACGAAGCGGCTCACACAACGCCGAGGAGGCATTGATGGCGCGACTGCCTGACCCGACGGACAAGCTGAAGGGCGCCGATCTTGAACTGTTCGAGCACATGGCCAGCGTTCGCTCTCACGCAGACGGTCGGCCCCAGCTGGGCTCCGTGTACGTCTACATGTTCAACAATCCCGGGGTGACTGCGAAGGTCTCGGCACTCGGCGAGTACCTGCGCTTCCACGCAACCCTCCCGGACGACGTGAGGGAGCTCGCCATCCTGCGTTTCTCGGTCGACCAGGGTTTCGAATACGAATGGGCACACCACCAGCGCCCGGCCGCGCTCGCCGGACTGGATGAAGACGTGCTGGCGGCCGTCACGGCGGGAGCTCCATCGAACGATCCGGCCCTCGAAGGTCTTCGGTCCGAACAGCGGGCCACCCTCGACGCGATCGACGCAGTCTGTGGCGGTCGGTCCATCCCCGGCGATGTGCAGGATGTGCTGGTCGAGGCCTTCGGTGAGGGTGGGCCGGTCGAGCTGGTGGCACTGTGTGGCCTCTACTCCACCATGGGGTACATGACGACGGCGTTCGACATAGCCGTCGAGGACGGCTTCCCGCGCTGGGAGCGCTGACATGGCGCCAGCGGAGCTGATCATCACCGGTGGCGAGATCGAACCCGTCGTTGGGGCGTCGGCGGAAGCTGTGGCGGTTTCTGACGGCCGGATCGTCGCCGTCGGCGAGGCGGCCGACGTTATGGATCACCGAACCGGCGCCACCGATGTCGTGGACCTTGGCGGCGATGCGCTGCTGCCGGGCCTGATCGAGCCGCACACCCATCCGGATCTGTGCGGTCAGCTGTACTCATGGGTGGACGTGTCCGGCTTCACCCATGAATCCGTCGAGGGAGTGGAAAAGGCCCTTCGCGACGCGATCGCCTCCGCAGAGCCGGGGGAGTGGGTCTACGGCTTCGGGCTCGACTTCATGCTGACCCGCGACCTCGGGCTGTGGGACCGCGGCCGCCTCGACGCCATGGCGCCCAGAAACCCGGTGGCGATCATGATCCAGTCGATGCACACCGTGTTCGCCAACTCGGCGGCTCTGGCGGCCTGCGGCATCGATGAGTCGATTGCCGACCCCGACGCTGGTGGCCGATACGTGCGAGGCGCGGACGGTCGCCTCACCGGCCGGGTCGAGGAGCTGGATGCGATCTGGCCCCTGCTGGTCAACGGCATGCCCGGCCCGGAATTGCTAGCCGAGCAGGTCGCGGAGCAGTACCGCCGGTACGCCGAGGTCGGCATAACCACCGTGGGCATGGCAGGAACCTTCCTCGGCGGCGGGGACTTTGCCACCTACCGGGAACTGGCCGCCGGTGGCGACGTGCCGCTGAGGCTGGTCGCCTACATGCGCCACGAGGAAGCACTTGCGTCGACGCTGCGTCCCGGCGACGTCGAGGACGACGGCTTGTTCTCGGTCGCCGGCGTGAAGCTCTGGTACGACGGCTCGCCCTACACAGGCACGATGTTGCTCGATGAGGCGTACCTGGAGACCGACCTGTGCTGCTGCACCCTCGGCATCGAGGCGGGTTCGGTGGGGCGGGCCAACTTCAATCCGGCCGACCTGCGACAAATCCTCGGGGAACTCCGCAACGCAGGGTGGCAGGTGATGACCCACGCACAGGGCGACCGGGCCTGCCGCGAGACCCTCGACCTCTACGCCCAGGTGCTGGCAGACACCCCCGAGGGCGATGGGCACGGTTGGCGTCTCGAACACTGTGCACTCATCACCGACGATGACCTTCGGCGGGCCGCAGGCATGGGTGTGTCGCCGAGCTTCCACGTGGACCACGTGCGCTGGTACGGCCCGGAGCTGCGCGACTCGATCATCGGGCCCGAACGCGCCGACCGCCTCATGCCGATCCAGGACGCAATCGACCACGGCCATCGCCCGAGCCTGCACGCGGA
>JBPCTP010000373.1:0-11191 GCA_051011615.1 Microthrixaceae bacterium
GAAGGGGTGGGCGCTGCCGGTGGAGCCGCGGGCAACGCCCTCGACGCGACAGTGGCCGGATATGAAGCCGCAGGAGCGCCGCCCGCAAGGCAGGCATCGAACTGGTTGATGGTCGATCCCGCCACGAGTGCCAACGCCACACCGATGGGGGTCCTCGGACCCCAGCTCGGCTACTACTACCCCGAGATCGTCCAGCAGGTACACCTGTCGGGACCCGGGATCGAGGCACAGGGTGCATCCGTTGTCGGACTGGGCATGTACCTGCTTCTCGGCCGAACGGAGAACTATGCATGGAGCCTGACCTCGGCGAGCCATGATGTTCGTGACGTATTCGCCGAGTTGCTCTGCGAGCCAGACGGGTCGGATCCGACTCTGGATTCCGCCTACTACGAGTTCGATGGCGAGTGCATCCCCTTCGAATTGTTCGACGCCGGAATCCTCGACGGCACGCCGGTGAGCTTCCAGCGTTCGGTCCACGGCCCGGTGATCGGCACCGCCACCGCTGAAGGACGACCGATAGCACTGAGCAGGCAGCGCTCCACCTTCGGTCGCGACGCCCTGAACCTCGTGGCGCTCAAACGAATGACCGAGGGACGGGCCGGGACGATCGAGGATTTCTATGAAACGGCCAACCATTTCGGCTTCACATTCAACTGGGGTTACGTCGGCAGGGAGGGCATCGCCTACTTCTCCTCCGGGCGACTCCCGGTGCGCTCCCAGGGACTGGACCGGAGGCTGCCGACACTCGGCAACGGCGATTACGAGTGGCAAGGCTTCCTGAGCCAGGACGAGCATCCGCATGGCCGAGCGGGCGAAAGCGGCCGGCTACTCAACTGGAACAATCAATCCGCTCCTGGGTTCATGCACGGAGACGGAAGCTCCTATGGTTCGGTGCACCGCGTCGAGATGTTCGACCAGTGGCCCGTGCGTGTCGACCTAGCCGGTCTGGTGGGGATAATGAATCGAGCTGCCACTGAGTTCCCGAAGTCACTGATCTGGCCTTCGGTCAGCCGCACTCTCGCCGATGGCGAAGCGCCCTCGGAGCTCGCCGAAAGTGTGGTCGAATACGTCAACTCGTGGGTGGCAGAAGATGCTCCGGCCGTAGACGAGGACGACGACGGCTTCTATGACCAGGGCGGGCCTGCAATCATCGACGCGGCGTTCGAGCCCTTGGTGCTCGCGGTGCTGGAACCGGTGTTCGGGAGTCAGTCGGCTGAGGTCTACGAGGAACGAGGCCTCGACGGGGACACGGGCTCGAGCATCGTCGACAAGGATCTGCGGACCCTTCTCGGCGAGAACGTCGAAGGTCCGTTCAACCTTCAGTACTGCGGGGGCGGCTCCCTTGAGCGGTGCAGCGAGGATCTCTGGGCGGTGCTCGAAGCCTCGGCAACCGAGTTGGCGGCCGACTACGGCAGTGAGGACCCCGACACCTGGCTGATGGAGGGCCTGCGCACCAGTTTCCGGCCCGGCCTCATCGAGGACACCATGCGCACCACCAACCGGCCCACTTTTCAGCAGCTGATCGAATTGGTGCCCTAGAGCGGACCTCGCACCAACAACGCAGTCTCACGCTCGAACCGACGGGCACTGCGGCGTTGCTGGATCACCTGCCGACTGAGTCAACCAAAGAAGGAGAAGCCAATGAGTCCAGCGGGAACCAGGACCGTCGCCGTACTCGGCGCTACCGGGGCCCAGGGCGGCGGCGTCGTCCGCGCATTGCAGACCCGCGGACGATTCACCGTTCGTGCACTGACCCGCAACCCAGATGCTGCGGTGGGACTCGGTGACGAAGTTGCGGCCGCCGACCCATCTCGCCCTGAGACACTCACCGCTGCCTTCGCCGGGGCCCACGGAGTGTTCGCCAACACGAACTCGTTTGGCGGACCAGACGTGGACGAGGTTGCCCAGGGCCGCGCGATCATCGAAGCAGCCAGAGAAGCGGGCGTCACACACTTCGTCTGGTCCACGCTGCCAGATGTGGAATCCATCTCCGATGGCGAGTTCGACGTGCCACACTTCACGAACAAGGCAAAGGTCGAAGACTTCGCCAGCGCAGCGGGATTCGAGTCGGTCACCTTCACCGCGCCGCCCTTCTATTACCAGAACCTTCTTGGCCCGATGTACGTCGCAGCTCCCGGTCCCGACGGCACACCGACCTGGTCGCAGCCCATGAGCCCCGATTCCCGCACCATCCACATGGGCGACATCAACGAGTACGGCAATCTCGTGGCCGGAGCCTTTGAGCAACCGTCGACAGCAGGGCAGGGACAACACCTCTCGTTCGCCGGCGACCTGCTCAGCTGGAATGACATCATCGACACCCTGCGTAGACAGGGGCACGACATTGCCTATACCCGGATGCCCGACGACATCTGGGACGACATGTTCGATGGAGCCGACGCCATCCGTCGTATGTTCAACTACTTCGAAGCCCACACCTACTTCGGGCCCAATGCGGGCATCGACACCACCGCAGCCGCAAGGGTTACGACCGCACCCTTCACGACCTTTTCCGACTGGTCGAAGACGAATATGCCTGTCTCAACGTGAGTTCACCCAGGTACCTGAATGGTGCCTGTCACACCCGGCTCGTCCAACACGGCCCCGACCGGCGGTTCGTCACGCAGCTCTGTCATTTCGACAACACCCGGCTGGGCATGATTCGACTGCCTTCAACCCACCGCAATGAGATGAGCGTTCGCTGGTCGGCTCGGAAGCTGTAGCCGATCCAAGGGTTTGAACTACGAGACTTGGGTGAGCCTCGTCGAAGCGATTTGGAACGCTGCGACCCGGATCGCTGTTGGCACGAAGATCTGATCCAGTACTACCAGGACACAGACCTAATGTGGGACGGGGCAGGTTCGGATTGGCATTTCGGCGATGGCGTTGAACCAGACGCTGTTCATGGGCGTCCAGTCTCCGGCGAGGCCGATTTCGGGGATCTGCGTGTACAGCTCGGTAAGGATGTAGCGGAGTTGGGTTCTCGCGAGATTGGCACCGAGGCAGTAGTGGGGCCCGATGCCGAAGGCGAGGTGGTCAGCAGCGTTGGGTCGCAGTATGTCGAAGCGGTTGGGATCGTCGAAGATGTCTTCGTCGCGGTTGGCTGACAGGTAGGACATGAATACTTTGTCGCCCTTGGCGATCTGTTGCCCGCGGATGTCGACGGTGTCCATCGCTGTCCGGCAAAACTGCATGACCGGGGGCGAGTAGCGGAGAACCTCCTCGATGGCGTTCGGGAGCCGACCCTCTAGATCTTCGAGCAACAGAGCCTTCTGCTCGGGATGCTCGTCCATGAGTCGGACGAAGTGGACGGTGCTGTTGCGAGTGGTCTCGTGACCGGCGATGGACAGGGTTACGAAGAACATGGTGACCTCGGCGGGCTCGAGACTTCGCCCGTCTACCTCACCGTTGAGGTATCGGTAGAGCATGGTGTGCTCGTCAAGGTTGCCTGCGTTGTTGATCTGCTCCCCGAGGAGCGCGATCAGCTCGAACATCCGCGCCTGGTATTCCTCCGCGTACTCGATGTTGGCGATGTCGGTGCCGAGGCGGAGGTAGTCGTTGCGACGTTCTTGGGGGACGCCCATCATGTGACAGAGCAGGATCATCGGAAGATTGGCTGCTACGTCGAAGACGAACTCTGCTGTGTCCTGCTGTGCGAGTTCCGCGATGACTTCGCGGGCCTGCTCCCGGATCCACGGTTCGAGTGCGGCGATTCTTCTGGGTGTGAATTCGGGCTGCACCAGGCGGCGGTATTGGGTGTGCTGTGGGGGGTCCATTCCCATGAGACCGGCTCGCTGGCCTTCCAGGGCCATCGGCTGCTGCTTCACGTCGGCCCACAGCACCGAGTTCTCGTGGGCCGAGAACATCTTCGGGTCTTTCGATGCAGCTGCGACGTCTTCGTATCGGGAGAGCACCCAGAATCCGGCCACCGGAATCTCGAGACGGTGGTGTTCTGGCGGTGGGTTCCAGAACACCGGCGACTCTCGGCGGAGCACTTCGAGGTAGTCCCAGGGGGCTTCGCCAATGGTCTCCATGTCCTCCTGGCTGGCGAGGTTGATGTCTCCGGGTCGATAGCGATTCATCTGTGGGGTGCCCCTTTCATGCGTCGGGTGGGTTCTGGTCGTTCAGCATTCCTTCGAGGACATCACCGACGTCCCAGTTCGTCGTGTCGATCTCAGCGAGGCGCTCGAACGCCGCTGCGACCTCCTCGTATCTGGAGGTGGCGTATCCGAGCGCGTTGTAGTGGGTGGCGATGAGAAACTGTCCCGCCTCGACGCCGTCGAGAGCACGACTGGCGACGACCGAGGCGGGCATGCCGCGAGCGAGCAGCATCGCGCCCATGGGATTCGGCTCACCGGCACCACCGAACGGCTCGGTGCGCCGGGTCTGGGCGTTGGCGAAGTCTGTCTGGGTGAGCCCGGGACACAGCACGCTGAGGCCCATGTGGGCGGGCAGTTCGGTCCGCATCACATCGCACATGCCAACGATCGCGTGTTTGGATGCGGTGTAGATACCAAGGCCCGGGTGTGGGCGGCCGAGGCCGTGCTCCGACGCCGTAGCCAGCAAACAGGACCTGTCGTCCGTGTTGGCCATAGGCCGACCGAAGGCCTGCAGGGTGGCTAGGACGCCGAGTGTGTTGACCTCCATGACCCACCTCGCGTCGGTCAGATCAAGGTCCAGAGTCGGACCTTGTGCCGGTGCTACTCCGGCGTTGGCGCACACCAGCCCCGGGACGCCGAAGTCTTTGACCGCTTCATCGGCAAGGGCAAATACACCTGCGGTGTCTGTCACATCGATGGTGCGTGCCTCGGCCCGTTCGCCTATCAGTTCCGCGACCGAAGTAGCTGCGGCGGCGTCGATGTCGCAGACCAGGACCAGTGACGCGCCTCGGTTGGCGGCCTCGTGAGCCAGCGCGGCGCCGATGCCGTGGCCGGCTCCGGTGATCACAACGGTTCGGTTCTCGATGACACTCACGACGCTCTCCTACAACAGATCACGGCTCGAGCGCGTCGCTGACGCCGGTGAGCCCCCACTCGAAGAAGTCGATGTCGGCTAGGGTCATCGATGCGCCGGCCACCTGGCTATCTACCTTCTCAGTCTCGGCGATGATAATGGGGCCGATCGGGCATCTCTGTTATTGGCCCGCCTGGAGGAGCCAAATGGCAGCAGCGATCGAGACCGAAGCGCTCACCAAGCGGTGGGGTGAGCTTGTCGCAGTCAACTCGCTCGACCTGAGCGTGCAGGTGGGCGAGTGCTATGCCTTCCTGGGCCGTAATGGTTCCGGTAAGTCGACCACTGCGAGGATGCTGTTGGACTTCTTACGGCCTACTTCTGGGAGCTCGAAGGTTCTTGGTGGCTCCGGAGCCGACCCGGCGATACGCGCTCGGATCGGCTACCTCCCCGGTGACCTCAACCTGCCGCGCACGATGAACGGAAATGACGCCTTCGACTTCTTCGGGGGCTTGTCCGGCAGTGCCCACGACCCTGAGCGCGATTTGCTCGTGGAGCGGTTCGGCCTGGATCCGACGCGGCCGTTTCGCGAGCTCAGCACCGGCAACCGCCGCAAGGTTGGTCTTGTTCTCGCATTCATGGGAGAACCGGAACTGCTGATCCTCGACGAACCGACCAGCGGCCTCGACCCGGTGCTCCAGGAAGAGTTCCGTGACCTCCTTGCCGAACGGAAGTCGCAGGGGTCGACCATCTGGCTCACCTCTCATGTGATGGCCGAGGTCGAACGGGTTGCCGACCGTGTGGGCTTGATCCGTGACGGGATCATGGCGGAGGAACTCGAGATGGCGGAAGTTGCCCGCCAGGCCGCCAGCCGAATCAAGTTGACCTTCACAGGCGAGGTGTTTGCCGCGGCGTTCGAGGGTGTGCCCAACGTTGCGAGCGCACAAGACGAAGACGGTGCGGTGGTGCTCGTGATGGACGGGCCGGTGGCTGAGATTCTCGCCCGTGAGGGCGAGCTTGGGGCAGCCACCATCGAAACGGAACGCCAGGACCTCGACGACGTATTCCTCGACCTGTTCGACAGGAAGGGGGGTGCGTAGTGAGTGCAGCGTTGAGAATCTATGGGCGCTGGATACGCGACCGTCGCCGCTCCACGATCATGTGGACCCTTGGCCTGGTGCTGATCATTGTGGCGACCGCCGCTTTCTACCCGAGCCTGTCGTCAACCACCGGCGAATCCGTCGAAGAGAGCAGTGGCGCCATGAGCGCCCTATTGGGTCTTTCGGCCGGGATTGACCCTTCCACACCGCTGGGGTTCCTGTGGATTGGGCTCTTCGCCAACATCGTTCCATGGGTGCTGATGGCGCTAGGTATCGCACTCGGCACAGCCGCAATCGCTGGGGACGAGGAGACGGGAGCGCTCGAGTACCTGCTGTCTAGGCCGATAACGCGCACCAATGTGACCATTGGCCGTTTCGCTGCGGCTTTCACGGTCCTGCTGCTGGTGTCGGTCCTGTCGGCGTTGTCCCTGATGGCATCGATCCCCTTGTTTGAGTTGGGCGACTCCGTGACGACAACAGCACTGGATGGAACAACGTCCACTGCCCCTGGCGCGACGATCGGTGACGTTGCTGCCGGCACCTTCGCCGCGTTCGCGGTCGGGCTCGGCACCATGGGTCTGGCCTTTCTCATCGGTGGGGTGACGGGGCGGAAGGGCATCACCCTGGGAATATCTTCGGCCGTCGCGATCGCTGGGTACGTGCTCTACACACTCTCGGAGATGACAGGCTCGCTTGAGTTTCTCACCTGGGTGTCACCCTGGAGGTGGTACATCGACGATGCGATGCTCATCAACGGACTCAGCTGGGATGTGCTGTTCCCGTTCGGAATGGCCGCTGTCGGTCTGCTCGTCGGGTGGTGGGCGTTCCTGCGGCGCGATCTGCAGAGTTCGTGATCAAAGAGTCACGGATTGGTGCTTGCCGGTCCTCTCGGCGGGTAGTCGCTCAGTGTCCTCAGGGGTCGACGATTCCGGTCCAGTTGACCGGATGAGATGGAGGGCCGTGTCAGCGAAACGGCGAGGTTGCTCTACATGTGGGAGGTGGCCGCAACCGGCAATGACTTGCAGGGGCGGCCAGCCATGGCCTCGGCGGCGTTCTGCCATCTACGGAGAAGCCTCGACCTGAACCTGGTTGGGGGTGGAACGGAAATTGCGGTGGGACACGGGGTCAGCCGTGCGCTTCGAGCCAGGCTGCAGCCCGCTTCGCCGATTGGTGCCCGCACAGGCCGTGCATGCCGGCGCCCGGCGGTGTGGAAGCCGAACAGAGGTAGACGCCAGGCAATCCTGTGGCGTATGGATCGAGCGACAACCGAGGCCGGCTGACAAGCTGCAGCGGGTTGTTTGCGCCGCCGGCGATGTCGCCAGCGACTTGGTTCGGGTTGGCGATCGCAAGTCCGCTCGGCCCCAGCGAACCAACCCGCCCCTCAGATGCGCCCGGCCGGACCAACGTCTTTGACAAGTGGTGGCCTCACGCGTTGGTCGTGAGGGAATCCTCGAGGTTGCCGGTGTTGGGCGGTCGACCGCGCCCGATCCAAGCCGGTCCTTCTCGACGGAGGCCCATCCGGCCGTATGTGTTTGACGGATGTTTGACAACCCGCGGTGTGGCCGATTCCGGCCCCATCGGGCCGAAGCGGTTTGACCCCGAGCGCTGGACCCCTTGACAACGAAGCTTGGCCGGTTCAAGATCGAACAATGTTCGCAGTAACGAACGGTGTCAGATTTTCCGAGCACGATCAGGACAATGACTGATGGCTCGCACCCCTGAGAGCGATGCCAGCAGTTCATCGTCGACCCAGCCACTCGATCGCAGAGCAGCGCGGCGAATCCAGACGAAGGCCGAGATACTGGAAGCCGCCTGGGACCTCGTGCGAGAAAGGGGCCTCGCCGGACTCGCAATGCGCGACCTCGGTAAGCGGCTCGGAATGAAGGCCCAGTCGATCTACTCGTACTTCGAGTCCAAGAACGACATCTACGACAGGATGTTCCGAGACGCATATATGGAGTTCAACTCCTCGATGGAGGTCGAGGACGAAGACGGTGAGGGCGTTTCGGGCGTCGACAGTGCGCTGCGACTGTCCCACCGCTTCTTCGAGTTCTGTACCTCCGACCCGGTCCGCTACCAGTTGCTCTTCCAGCGCACCATCCCGGACTTCGTTCCTTCCGAAGAGAGCTACGCAGTCGCGGTCGACTCCCTCGAGAAGCTGACCAACCACCTCGCAGATCTCGGCGTGACCGGCGACGAGTCGGTGGATCTGTTTACGTCCGTGTTGACCGGGCTCACCGACCAGCAGATATCCAACGACCCCGGAGGAAACCGGTGGGGGCGAATCGTGGACCGAGCCGTGCTCATGCTCCTGCGGGAAGTCGCACCCGACCTGATCGAACAAACGAAGTAGGGAAAAGAGCAATGAACAACAAGGCCATGACAGCCCGAACGAGGACCACCGCAATGAGCGAAGAACCCATCGACGTCACCAACGCGTCCCCACTGGACCACGCAGAGGCGATGGCATTGCTCGAGGTCGAACTCGATCGGACTCTGCCGATGCTGCAGACACTCGACGCAGCTGACTGGACCGCACAGACCGCATGTCCCGACTGGGACGTGCGCCATATGTACCTGCACGTGCTCGGCACATGCGAGGCAGCAGCATCGATGCGGGAGAACGCGCACCAGATGCGCCTCGCGCGACGCCACCGCGCCAGGAACGGAGGCCCGCTCGAAGCTGGCCTGTCCAACGTGCAGGTGCGCGAGCGGGCAGACCTGTCGCCCGACGAGCTGGTCGCACGTCTGGCCGCGGTGGCTCCACGCACAGTGCACAAGCGCACGACGATGCCGGCGGCGATGCGTCGCATGAAAATGAAGATTGACGGACCAGTCATGGAGAAGTGGAGCCTCGGCTACCTGATCGACACCATCTACCTTCGCGACCTCTGGATGCACAGGGTCGACACAGCGCTGGCAACCGGCCGTGAAATGGTGCTCACAGCAGAACACGACGGACGGATCGTCGGCGATGTCGTGGCCGAATGGGCGCGCCGCCACGGCCAACCTTTCCACCTCACCCTGAGCGGCCCCGCTGGTGGCACCTACACCTCGAGAGGAACCCCGGCCAGCGAGGCCACTGGCGAGGTTTGTGAGTACGACGCAGTCCACTTCTGTCGAATCCTCGCCGGCAGGGCAGAGGCCACAGGCCTGCTCACCACGATCGTTCCGTTCTGATCGACCCCCCCTCGAACCGGATCCCACCACCCGAATCCACGAACACACCGACAACAACCGAAGTCAACCGACAGGGAGCACCACCATGAACACCACCGTCGACGAGATCGCGGAAGGCGTCTACCGGATCGCCACCTTCGTCCCAGACGCCAACATGTCCTTCAACCAGGTCCTCGTCGACGCCGAGGAGCCGATGCTGTTCCATACCGGCATGAGGGCGCTCTTCCCACTCGTGTCAGAGGCCGTGGGTCGCGTGAGGCCGGTCGACCAGCTCCGTTGGATCAGCTTCGGGCATGTCGAGGCCGACGAGTGCGGCTCCCTGAATCAGTGGCTCGACGCCGCGCCCGCCGCCGAGGTCGCATTCGGGGGACTCGGCTGCATGGTGTCGGTCAACGACCTCGCGGATCGCCCACCCCAACCGCTCGAGGACGGCGAAGTGCTGGACCTCGGGGGCAAGAGGCTCCGCTACCTGGCGACACCGCATGTGCCCCATGGATGGGACGCGGGCATCTTCTTCGAGGAAACAACCGGAATTCTCCTGTGCGGCGACTTGTTCACCCAGCTGGGCGACTCCCCCGCGATCAGCGTCGACTCGCCCATGAATGGGGCCAAAACTGCCGAAGACGCCTTCGGCTACTCGTGCCTGGCTCCGGGCACCGTGTCGACCGTCGAAGGGCTCGCTGAGCTCGAGCCGAGTGGGCTCGCCACGATGCACGGACCGGCCCATGTCGGCTCCGGTGGAACCTGGCTCCGAGAACTGGCAGATTCCTATGCAGGCCGCCTCGCCACGGCCGTTACCGCCTAGCCAGACGCATCTCTGGACCCGGCTCTGCGATCCAGGTGTCATCCACTCCGGTGATGCCTCTGGCATGCGCGGCCTCAGCCACGCGCACTCCGTCGCCGACGCAGATCAGCGAGCCCAAAACCCGCTGTTCCGCGTTGATTCAGCGGTGGCGGCTGCAGTGTGGTGGTTCAGGACATCGGCAGGATTCGAACCTGCGACCTTTGGGTTATGAGAATGCCGCGTCTCGTTCCGGCTGGTGCCTTCTGATGCCGTTTCCCCTGGAGCCCCAAGGGTCCTCGGACATGTCTTGGGCGCTCACGGCCACGTGGTGCGCCGATGTGGCCACCGATGAGTGACGCAGTAGTGCGGCCAGAACGTGCGGTTGCACTCCCCTGCGGCTGATGGTGGGCGGAAGGCCCTCAGTCAGCGACCGTCGAAGCGGTCCGAGAACGGGTTCGCGATCCTCGATGCGAATGGCATCGCGGTTAGAGTCCTTGCTATGCAAACTACTAATCGGATTCTCTACTCCACGATTGCGATTGCCGTGGTGCTCGCTGCAGGCGCGCTGGCAACTTCCTGCTCAAGCGATGACGACAACGCCACTGACACCGATTCGTCGGTAGAGCTGCCCGAAGCCGCGGCGGACACCCTGGCTGCCTATGACGCGGCGGTATTCTCTGGAGACGGCGAGACAATGCTGGAGTACGTCACTAACGACTTCACGTTCCTCTCCTACGGAGACGAACTCCAACAGCGAGAGTTCAGAGCCGAGTACGTAACCGAGAACTACACCGACTTCGACGTAGAGGTGATCGGCCCCAGAACCGCCGTCGGTGATGACGAAGCCTTCGTCGTGTCGAGACCCGAAAGAGCAATGGCACCAGTCAACGCAGACGGCTTCTCCACAATCAGAATCGTCGAATCAAGCGACGAGTGGCTCGTGGACGCACACCGATTCGTGGGCCAGTAGGTCCAGCGCCGCGAATTCCTTGCGGCAAGCGGAAACCCCAGTGGGGTGGCGATTCGTGCTCGAGTGAGTTTCCGAAAGAGTCGCATGTCGCAACTTACGCAATGTGCGGATGCTGCGGCATTCCGGCCCTGCCGAAACCGATACACACAGTGCTTCGCCCTGAATCGCCATCCGGTGGCCCTGGGTGTACTTCTCGAGGGTCTATTG
>JBPCTP010000374.1:0-5316 GCA_051011615.1 Microthrixaceae bacterium
GGTGACAGCTAGGGTTTCGGGCCATGACCACCGAATGTCCCCCCACCGACGGATCGGCACAACGCCAGACGAAGTTCGATTCCGAGATGCCGATGTGCCTGGATTCCTCCAAGCAGTACCAGGCGACGATCGACACCAACTACGGCACGATGGTGGCGTACCTCTACCCGGACCAGTCGCCCAAGACCGTCAACAACTTCGTGTGCCTTGCGCGCTACAAGTACTACGACGGGCTCACGTTCCACCGGATCATCAGGGATTTCGTGATCCAGGGTGGCTGCCCCGAGGGCACCGGTCGGGGCGGGCCCGGATATCGCTTCGAGGATGAGCTCCCCGAGTCCGGAAAGTACGAGGTCGGGTCGTTGGCCATGGCGAATGCCGGACCGAATACGAATGGCAGCCAGTTCTTCGTGATCTCGGGCGGTCAGGGAATGCAGCTCCCACCCCAGTACGCCCTGTTCGGCAAGCTGATCTCCGGACTCGATGTGCTCGACGAGATCCAGAAGGTCGACACCGGTCCGGGCGACAAGCCCAGTGCGCCGGTGGTGATCAACAGCATCACCATCGCAGAGTCCGACGCCTGATCGCTCTCGAGGGCGGCGGATGAGACGCGCAGCGTGGATCGCGGGCGCGGCATCGCTTGTCGCTGCGGGAGCTGCGGCGCTGGCTGCGGCTCGACGGCGCAACTCCTCGGCGGAGATTCCGCTCATGCCGACCGAGCGCAGCAAACGCAATGCCCAGCTGCTGGCTGCTGGCGCGCGGGGCGGCCGGGACTACGCCTCGATGCGCGTGCGTTCGGCGATGGCATCGGAGCAACGGCGCGACGAGTTGGCCGCCGAGTTCGAGCTGCGTACGGCCGAGGCCGTCGCCGAATCGCTGGGTCAGATGAAGGGCGCGTTGATGAAGCTCGGGCAGATGGCCAGCTACCTGGACCAGGGCCTGCCGTCGCACGTGCGTGACGCTCTGGCCCAACTCCAGTCCGATGCACCACCCATGGCCGTGGAGCTTGCCGAGGACGTGCTGTGCTCCGAACTGGGCGGCGCTTCGGGCGACCTGTTCGCGCACTTCGATCCGGTGCCCATTGCGAGTGCCTCGATCGGACAGGTCCACAGAGCCGTGACGCACACGGGACGATCCGTGGCGGTGAAGGTGCAGTACCCCGGCGTTGACGAAGCAATCACGGCCGATCTGGAGAACACGGACATGTTGTTCTCGGTCCTGTCCATGCTTTTCGCCGGCTTGGACCCCGAGCCGATAGTGGCGGAGCTTCGTGAGCGGCTGGTGGAAGAACTGGACTACACCGCAGAGGCGGACCACCAGCGTCTGTTTGCCGACTCCTATCGCGGCCACCCCTACATCCATGTCCCCGACGTGGTTGCGGAGCTGAGTTCACAGCGGGTGCTGACCACGGAACTGGCCGAGGGCGCGAGATTCTCCGAGGTGACGACCTGGCCCGATGAGGAACGCCAGCTGGCGGCGGAGACCCTGTACCGCTTCGCGTTCGGTTCCATCTACGGGTTGGCCGCCTTCAACGGTGACCCGCACCCGGGCAACTACCTGTTCCGCCCCGGCGGTCAGGTGACCTTCCTCGATTTCGGTCTCTGCAAGCGCTTCACAGACACCGAGGTCGAGTACATGTCGGCCATGACCCAGGCCATTGCCGTCGACCACGACACCGACCGGTTCCGGGAGATACTCACCGAGATCGGAATCCTGCCCGAGGAACTTACGGTTGAGGGCCGCCCGGTCACCGAAGCGGAGTTGTCCGAGTACTTCGGCCACTTCTGGGAGTTCGTGCTCGAGGAGGGCGAGTCGGAGATGACCCCCGAATACGCATCGGAGTCCGTGCGTCGCTTCTTCGATCTGTCGGCGCCGCACGCTGCGATCACCAAACAGGCGAACCTGCCGCCGTTCATGGTGATCATCCAGCGCATCAACCTCGGCCTGTTCGCGCTCTTCGGAGACCTGCGTGCCCGCAACGACTGGCGGGCGATCGCCGAGGAGCTGTGGCCCTTCGTCGAGACCCAGCCGCGCACACCCATGGGTGAGCGGGTTGCGCAGTGGGAGGCCGGGCGGGCTACCGGGTCACTCGACGAGACGGACGGGGCTGCCGAGGATGGCAGCTGACCACGTCGTGGTGTCCTGCACGGCACCTGGGAAGGAGGCGAGGATTCGGATCCAGCAGCCCTCGGGGTCGGTGTCGTCGCACGTGTAGTCGTCGGGTATCGGGATGTCCGCTGCGATCAGTCGCTTGTTGAAGTCCCCGTTGGGCACCGTGAGCGTGCATGTCGAGCTGTCGTAGGTGATGCTCCGCGTGGGTTCCACACTGAACGTGCAGCCACTGAAGCTGCCCGCGGTCTCTGTGGGGGCCAGTACCTGCATCGTGCCCGACTCGCCGACATCGGAGATGTCCCACAGGTAGATCCGGAGGGTTCGACCCGCATCGCCGGGCAAGACCCGTGCCAGGTCGAAGTTCGTGTCCGCAGCCTGGGCATTGGCATATATCGGCATCTTGCCGAGGGCGTACATGGCCACGTTCGAACCGTCCTCGGCGGCGACACCCGGCGAACCGAAGCCGACGCGCAGGCTCATCCGGTTGTGGCCACCGCCCGTCTCCGACGCGTCATACAGCGTCGGGTCGGTCTCATCAGCGTTGGAACGAACCTGGAGCAGGTATTGACCCTCCTCCACATCGGCCGCGGGTATCTCGCAGATGGTGGCCCAGCGATGGAACATCTCGGCGAAGGTGAGATTGCCGTCGTCCGCGAACACCGCCTCGGCGTCGGCGACGCCGTCGCTGGGATGCAGGTACTCGAAGATGGTCGGTTCCGAGGAGTCGTAGAGGTCATACGGCTGCAGGGTCAGGGGTGAACATGTGGAGGTGTTCACGATCGGGTTGTCCGTATCCGACCACGGGGTGTCGTCCGGTTCGCGAACGATGAATGTGGTCTGCACGTTCGCGTTGCCCTGAAGGCGCTGGTCACCGGGACACCAGTTGTTGAGGCTCCGGTCGTAGCGATCCTCGGCGTCGCCGTACCACGCGGTGAGGGTGGTGTTCTCCGAGTCGCTCGGCAGCAGCTTGTTGCCGGCGTCGTTGTTGGAAGTGCACTTGTCGCCCTGGTAGGCGTAGAGCGCGTCGTAGACATCGATGCGCAGCGGTTCTCCACCAGAGGGCACGGACTTCACCTCGAGGGCGTATATGTAGCCGTCGAAGTTGTAGTCGTCGTTGGTTATTCCGGGATTGGCCGTGCCATCGCAGTTGGCAGCACCACTCGAGCAGTTCTTTGCCTGGAAACGGTCGCCATTGTCCTTGTTGGTGTTCGGCCCTGCGAGGTTCATCCAGAATTGCGGTGTCGTGTACCCGGTCTCGGGGTCGTTCCCCATCTTGTTGAGCGGTGAACCCATGGGTACGGGCACCTCGAACTCCGCCGTTGCGTCGCGGGTGATGGTGAGGTCGTCCATGCCGATCAGCTTCAGGAAGAAGTTGTCGACCGTGGTAGTTGACTCGACGCGCAGTTGATACGGGTTGGCGAGCTGCTCGACGAAGACCGAGGCATTGACCTCACCGCTGAGGATGCCGTCATTGAACTCGTTGCGGGCAGTCTCCCTGCGGGCCTTCAACTTGGCTTCGGTGACATCGCCTGGCAGGAACACCACACCTGCGTGTGCGCCGGCGTCTACCGCACGCTGGAGGCGCTCACTCTGGAGCCACCAGTTGGCCAGGTCCACCGAGAACCCGGCCACGGCGAGGAGTGTGACGAGCATCAGGCCCATCCACACGAGCACCATGGCCCTTTCGCGGGGTCGCTTCTGCTCGGTGTGCTGCGTTGCGGGTTCCTGGACATCGCATGTCTCGTCGACGCAGGCTGAGGGACTACCAGCGAGGCAGATCGGCTCGTGACCGGTACCCATGTCAGCTGGAAGCTCCCGAACACTGGTCGGACGGCAGGGGCTCCAGCCGCATGACGGTGTGGCCATCCACGTACACGTGGCTTCCGATGATCCCGGTTATGTAGTTGTGCTTCGCCTGGACGTACACGCCGATCGAGTCGAGTTCCAGCCCGCACGCGTCCGGGTTGGGCCACGTTCCGCTCTTGTAGACCATCTCGTCGCCGTCCCACTCGTAGCGGAAACAGTCCGTGGTGCAACCGCCGACGAGGTCGTCCACCGGAAACCCTCCAACGGGTTCGCCCGCGCTCGATGTGGGGTCCGCACGGTAGATGACCAGGCCAACCGGATCAGCCGAGGTGAGTCCGATGAGGTCTGCGCCAACGGTGTCGGCTATCTGATCCGCAGCCGCCTTCTGGTTGGCGGAGATCGTCCCGGAGGTCGCATATGCGGCGGCAGCGAGTCGGGATCCGGAGCGGCTTGCACCGTTGGCGGTGGAGGAGGAGCCGAACGCGAAACCGAACTCGATGATGCCCATGACCACCAGCACCATCACCGGCAGCACGATCGCTGCTTCGACCATGACGGCGCCACGCTGGCCACGTTGCCGGCGAGTCGCTACTCCGGAGCTCAGACCATTGCCCAAATTCCTGATCCTGTCCGCCGCCATCCCGTATCCCCTGACCGGTCCCGCAAGGAGCACGTGACCAAGGGCCTGTATCGGCATTGTCGGTCCGTAGGTTGAGCGCGATTCGCAACGGTCGGGTGAAGTCCGGCCGTGTAGCGTCGGTTGGATGCAAACCCACGGTCACACGGCGCCGGTCAGCGAAAGTGACTCAGCTGGTCCTTCGCCAGGTCGGGCGGGGATCGAAACTCGCGATCCCCGCGACAACACAGTCCTGGGGACCGTTCCCGACATGGATTCATCCGATGTCGCGTCAGAGGTGGCTCGGGCTCGCAGCGCCTTTCCTTCATGGGCTGCCCTCAGCTTCGGGCAGCGTGCGGATCACCTCGTCTCGGTACGGGACAACCTCCTCGACCGAGCCGAGGAGCTGGTCGAGGTGATCTGTGCCGAGACGGGCAAGCAGCCTGCCGAAGCAGTCACCACCGAGCTGATGGCGGTCTGCGAGACGATCGACTTCTATGCCAAGAAGGGGGCACGCGCACTGAGGGCGGTGCCCGTGTCGCCCGGCCTGCTGGCGCACAAGAAGGCATGGAAGCGTTACGAGCCGATGGGTGTGGTGGGAGTGATCTCCCCCTGGAACTATCCATTCACGCTATCGATGACGCCCCTCGTGACAGCGCTGTTCGCCGGCAACACCGTGGTCATGAAGCCATCCGAGGTGACGCCCACCGTCGGCCTGGCCATCGGTGAGCTCTTCGAACACGACACGTGGGGCGACATCATGCGTGTCGTCACCGGAGGCG
>JBPCTP010000375.1:0-4914 GCA_051011615.1 Microthrixaceae bacterium
GTGGCGCCGTTCCACCAGCCACTTCAACAGGGAATCAGAGCCGAGGTTCTTGGCCACCACCAGCCATGCCTCGCCACCGAACTCGAGTCGTTCGAGCCAGGTTGAGAGGATCTCGTGGAGCCGAGCCTTGCCGACTCGGATAGGGGGGTTCGAGACCAGCGCCGAGACGGTGAGCATCTCTGGCACTTCTTCGGGCGCTACCGGGCGTACACGCTGCGCCACGCCGGCCAGCTCGGCATTGCGGGCGGTGAGCTCGAGCGCGCGGCGGTTGGTGTCCACCGCCCAGACGGTGCGGTCCGGATGGCGCAGCGCCAGGGCGATGGTGATCGGTCCGTATCCGCATCCGAGGTCCACCAGATCTCCACCCGGCCAGTTCGTGGAGCCATGCGCCGAAGCCATCTCGACCAGCAGCGCCTTGGTGCCGGGGTCCACGCGCTGGGCGGAGAACACACCGCTGTCGGTGCTGAGCGTGGCGGAGATGTCCGGAAGCGCGAGCTGCACGGTGGAGGGCCTGGACCTCGCCGAGGGGTTCTCCTCGAAGTACTGGCCGGAGCTGTGGGGGGATCCCGGGGTCACGGCGGCCCACGGTAACCTGTCGGGTGATGGCCAGCCCCCAGAGCATCCGCATCGCCGGCGACCCTGTGTTGAGGGCGCGCTCGGAGGAGGTGACCGACATCGACGGCGAGTTGGTCGAGCTGACCCGCACGATGTTCCAGACGATGTATGACGCGCCGGGAATCGGCCTGGCCGCCCCACAGGTGGGTATCGCCCAGCGGTTCTTCGTGTATGACCTCGGCGATGACGACGGACAGCAGGTGTTGCTCAATCCCGAGATCACCGGCGGTGACGGGGAATGGGAGTTCGCCGAGGGTTGTCTGTCGATACCCGGGCAGCATTTCGACGTGGTGCGCCCGAAACAGATCGGCGTGAGCGGTCTCGACCTGCATGGCAACCCTGTCGAGTTCGAGGCTGATGAGCTGTTGGCCCGCTTGATCCAGCACGAACTCGACCACCTCGATGGGGTGCTGGTGCTGGACCACCTCGACGACGACCAGCGTCGCGAGGCGAAGCGGCTGCTGCGTGAGCTCCAGATGGGTCTGAACACTTCGGAACCGGCCCCCGAGCCGCGCAGGCCACGCTCACTCTTCGGCTTCAACTGAGCCCATGCGTCTCGTCTATCTCGGCAGTCCCGCCGCTGCTGTCCCGCCGCTGCATGCGCTCGTCGGTGCCGGTCACGAGGTGGCACTCGTGGTGACCAATCCGCCACGCCGCCGCGGGCGGCGGTCAGATCCATCACCAACGCCGGTCGGGCTCGCAGCGGAGCAGCTCGGCCTGGACGTGTCGTACCAAGCCGAAGACGTGCTGGACGCCGATGCCGAGCTCGGAGTGGTGGTCGCCTATGGCCACATCATCGGACCCGAGGTCCTCGCGAGGCTGCGGATGGTCAACCTGCACTTCTCGCTCCTTCCGAGATGGCGCGGTGCTGCACCCGTGGAAAGGGCGATCCTCGCAGGCGATTCCGAGACCGGCGTCTGCGTGATGGAGGTGGAGGAAGGTCTCGACACAGGAGGAGTGTTCGCATCCACCCGGGTCCCGATCGAACGTGGAACCACCGCGGCGGAGCTTCGGGATCAACTGGTTGCGGAGGGTAGCGAGATGCTGGTGGCCACCTTGGCCGCACCCCTCGGAGAACCAACGCCCCAGGCCTCCGAGGGGGTCACGTATGCCGAGAAGCTGTCCTCCTCGGACCTCCAGCTCCAATGGGAGCGTTCCGCGGCCGAACTCGTTGCCATGGTCATGGTGGGGGGCGCCTGGACGACCTTGCGTGGAAAGCGGCTCAAGGTGCTTCAGGCATCAGCAGTGGATGCCGATGTCAGGGATGCATCGGGTGCGGAGTTCCACCCGGGGGAACTGGTCGACGAGGTGGTCATTTGCGGCAGCGGGGCACTGGAGTTGGAGCAACTGCAACCCGAGGGCAAGGCCCCGATGCCCGCGCTCGCCTTCCTGAACGGCGCAAGGATCGACCCCGGCACCAGGTTGGGGACGTGATCCCCGCGGAGCCCGGCACGGGAGGTTCCGGGGGCCGCCCGACCAGTCGGGGCTCCGATGAGGGTGTCGCCAGCCGAGTAGCTGCGCTCGAGGTCCTGGCTCGCGTCGAGGACGACGACGCATTCGCGAACCTCGCGGTGGGCGCTGTGCTCGACAGGGCGGCCCTCGACGAAAGGGATCGGGCGTTGGCAACGGACCTCGCCTATGGCGCCATCCGCCACCGTCGCGCTCTGCGCTACCTGGTCGACCGCTTCCTGTCCGATCCGCCACCGCCGAACGTCTACCGCGCGCTCGAGTTGGGTGTGTACCAACTGCTCCACCGCCCCGATATTCCCGACTACGCCGCCGTTTCGGCCACCGTGACCGCCGCACCCAAGCGATTCCGCGGCCTTGTGAATGCGGTGCTGAGAAGGGTGGCGGATGCTGACGCGACCTATCCCGACGATGCGACGCGGCTCTCGTATCCGGACTGGATGGTCGACCTGTTGGTTTCCGAGCTGGGCCCGAAGGAGGCGTTGGGCGCGCTCGAGTCCATGAATGAGCCCGCCAGGGCACACACCCGCTCCGATGGCTACGTCCAGGACCCGGCGTCCCAGATGGTTGCCGAGTTGGTGGCGGCAGAGCTGCCCGGTGCGGCCGGTGTGATCGACCTCTGTGCGGCGCCGGGTGGCAAGGCCACGATGCTGGCGGCCGGGGAAAGCACCTGGGTGGCCGCGGCAGATGTCTCGGCGAAACGGGCAGGCCTGATCGCGGCCAACGCAACGACCCTCGGCGCGGCTGATACGTGCACGGTGGTGTCGGACGCAACGGAGCCGGCCTTCGCGCCGGGCAGTGCGGATGCCGTGTTGCTCGATGCGCCCTGTTCGGGGCTGGGTGTATTGCGCCGCCGTCCCGATGCCCGGTGGCGGATCACACAGGAGGCCCCCGAACGTCTTGCAGCCCTCCAGCGCCGGATGATCGACGCGAGCGTGCCCCTGGTGGCACCGGGCGGCTTGCTTGCCTACAGCGTGTGCACGCTGACCGCTGTGGAAACGACCGGCATCGACGACTACGTGAGCGAACGCCACCCCGGCATGCAACCGATCGAGCCGCCGGCTGCACCCTGGGTACCGCACGGCAGGGGAGCGATCCTGCTTCCCCAGCGAGAATCGACCGACGGAATGGCGCTGTTCATGTACCGCAGTTCCTGACACGCGTGTCAGGCGCTGACCTACGCTGCCGCCATGGAGGAACTGGTCGGCACATTGCTGGGTCGTTGGTATGTGACCCTCTTCGGCATCACCTTTGCCGTCACGGCGATTCGACACATGGGTTGGCGAAAGACCGTCGTGTACGCAGTGGCTGCCACTGCCGTGGGTGTGCTGGCAGAAAATGCCGCCGTTCACTGGGGGGTTCCGTACACGAGGTACTCGTTCAACGAGTCGCTGCGCGGAGAGGAACTGTGGATCCTCGACGTCCCCTTGATGGTGTCGTTGTCCTACACCTTCATGGGCTACTTCGCGTTCGCAACGGCGCGACTGGTGGCAGGTGGTCCGTGGCGAACGCGCGGGCGCACGCCGGTACTCGAGTTCCTGGTCGCCGTGATGCTTTCCACATGGGCGCTGTGGGTGGTGGACCCGGTTTCGAGGCTGGGGGAGCACTTCTTCCTGGGACAGTTGTTCGCCTATGACGGCCCGGGCTTCTGGTTCGGCCTGCCGCTTGGCAGTCAACTCGGGTTCACAACCACCTCAGTGGTTCTGGTGGGGATCCTGACGCTGCTGATGCGGGACGAGCCTTCCGAGCCGGTGAGCGCCGCCATCGCCCATCCACACTGGCCGGCGGTGGGTGGCTACCTCGGCCAGATCATCTTCATGGCCGCCACCGCGTTCGTGGTGGCCCGACAAACTGCGAACCCCGCGGTGCGCGAGAGCGCAGATGCCCTTGCCGGCTCCGCAGTGATCATCTACGTGCCGATCCTGTTGTTGGTTGCCCTCGGCTGGCGGGCGATGGCGGTGGAACGCGAGCAGTCCGGGGCCGGCGAAGTCGGTCTTGGCGAACTAGGAGCCGAGGTCGGTTCCAACGGTCTCGCCAAACCGCGCGAGGATCATGCACATGGCTAGTAGCGACCAGTCCTCGAACTCGCGCCCGACCGGATCACCCGTGCTGGAAGCCAAGGTCCTCACCGTTTCCGATGGGGTGGCGGCCGGCACCCGCAAGGACACCGGTGGCGGTGCCGTGGCGGATTGCCTGGAGTCGGCGGGGTTCCGAGTGGTGGAGCGCCGAATCTCCTCCGATGGGGTCGACGAGGTGGCCAACACACTCACCTACTTCGCATACGGATTCAACGGCGTGATCGTCACGACCGGGGGCACGGGCTTCGGCCCGCGCGACCTCACGCCCGAGGCCACCAAACGCGTCCTGGATCGCACTGCCCCGGGCATTTCCGAGGCGATGCGGGCTGTGAACCCCCTCGGGCGACTGTCCCGCAACATTGCGGGCATTCGTGGTCGTGCGCTGATACTCAACACCCCCGGATCACCCGGCGGTGCGGTGGAGATGCTCGAGGTCGTGCTGGACATCCTGCCGCATGTGGTCGAGTTGATGGCCGGAATCACCGATTCACATCCCGAGGCCGCGGGCTCGGCCCATGGCAAACACGACCACGGCTGAGACCCTCAGACAACTGCTTCCACGGTAGGCCCGGTCGGGCTGGCGGTCGAAACACAGACGGTCGCAAGAAATTCGACCGGTGGCGGATTCTGTTGGTACCCTTGTCACGATGGCCCAGACCAGCCCCTCGTCCAGCGTTACCGATCGCGAGTGCATGGCGCGCGCCATCGCTGCGGCTGCGGACGTGCGCTGCATCACAGCTCCCAACCCCTGGGT
>JBPCTP010000376.1:0-9345 GCA_051011615.1 Microthrixaceae bacterium
CCGGCTTCGGTGAGCGGTTTGTACAGCGCACCGAACCGCTGGGTCGCGCCGGCGCCCTGCGCACTCGACGGGGTTCTGTCCGATCTGGTAAACACTGTTCACCAACCTAGTTCAATCCATTGGGGGATGTCCCATGCCACTGCCCAGCTGCATGAGCCAAGCACCGCACCAGGACTTCGATCTCGAGGTCGTTTCAGGCGTGTGGCCCGATGACATCAGCGGTGATGTCGTCTGGTCCAGCCCGAGCAACTCACACAAGTTGCCATATGAGATCTTCGACTGGGGCGCGATCGTGCGTCTTTCCCTCGAGCCGGGCAAGCGCGGCGCGGCAGGTGGTCGCTTCCGTTGGGACCACAAGGTCATCCAGAGCCCCAGCAAACGGCTCTATGACCGCCACAGTGACCAGTTCAGCGTGGGTGCGCTTGGCTGGCAGTCGCCCTTCGGCGCGCCGAATTGCGCGAACACGGCGCCGCTTCCGTGGGGTGATCGTCTCTACACCACGTGGGACGCAGGCCGTCCGGTGGAACTGGATCCGGTCACCATGGACTTCATCGCCGAGGTCGGCCACGTGGACAGTTGGGGTGGCAGCTCCATGGAGCTGGGTGGCATCCACCCGTTCCTCTTCTCCTCGGCACACCCGGTGGCCGACCCGGAGCGCCATTGCCTGTGGACCGTGAAGATGACTCCGGTGATGGAGCCCACATTCGGCATGCAGCCGGCGGTCGTGCAGTGGGATCGAGACGGCACGACCGTCAAGTACTGGCCGCTCGAGAACATCTCCTTCGGTGGCTCCGTGCACACACTCAGCCAGACCCGCGACTGGGTGATCCTCTGTGACTCGGGCAACTTCAAGGCCGACGCAGACGAGATGCTCGGCGGCGAGCGCACCGTCACCACCGACGACGAGGTGCCCGTGTGGCTGATCCGCAAGGAGCAGCTCGAAGCCACGCCGACCGGCACTCCGGTGGCGCCCGTGTGCTTCACCATGTCGCCGCCGAATGGGCACTACTACGCAAAGTACGACGACACCGACGGCATCTCGGTGGTCTGGGAGGGCATGGACCTCATGGACCTCGGCCTCTACATGCGAGCCGACGACAAGGACGTCAACGGCAACCCCGTCGACCCGGCGGCCGTTGGTCTCTACAACATGGCGATGGCGCCCGAGACGATCACGGAGGTCACATTCGACCCCAACTCCGGCAAGGTCATCGAGCAGGGCATCCACAAGGACGACTGGACCTTCAACCTCCAGCTCTCCGGCATGGACTGGAGCCTCCAGGGCTTGTCACATCCCACTCTGCACCACGTCACCTACCAGGGTTGCCGGCCAGGCAACATCTCCGAACGTGCGGCGAAGATGTACGAAGGACGCATCGACCTGGACCAGGTCCGAGAGGAGACTCCCGGCCGCCTGGCGACCTTCGAGCGCGGCAGCATGGAGCTGAAGTCCTACTGGGAGTACAAAGACACCAGCGAGCAGATCACGTCGCCCACTTTCGCTCCGCGCAGCGCCGGTGATGGCCGCTCGGACTCATACGAGAGTGCTGAGGCAGGGGGTCACGACGGCTACGTGGTGCAGCCGATTCTTTCCGACACCGGGTTGCGGGTCGACCTCTTCGACGCAGCGAACGTCGGTGCGGGGCCGATCGCCACTCTCAAGGGCGCGAACAATGAGCAGGTGCCGGTGGTACTGCATTCAGCGTGGATGCCGCAGGCCAGCGGCCGGGTCGATGCGGACCGCCTGCGCTTCTCCGACGAGCTGAGCGATGATGCCATGGCTTCGGTGCCCGAGGCGTTCCACGGCTCGATCCGTGGAGTCGCCCAGGAGTGCGACGAGCTGCTCTGAGGCCGAAATTCAGTCGGCGGACTCGTAGTCGTTGATTGCTTCCTCGGTGGGGCCTATCAACGCGGCGACATTCGGGTAGCCGGCGTAGGGGGCCAACATGATCAGTGTTTCGCGCAGCTCGTCGGGGGTCAGTTCCCCGCGTTTAAGCGCGGCAACCGACTGGATCTTCCATGTGTCCGTCTGACCATTGGCGGCGATCACTCCCATGATGAGAAGGCGGCGGGAGGGAATCGGCAGTACCTCGCGGTCCCACACCTCGGCGAACAGCGTCTTCATCATCACGTCGTAAAAGGCCATCGTGCCCTCGGGCATGTCCACCACATCGCCCGCGTACACCTCACGGATCATGTCCTGGCCACGCTCGTACGCGCTGCGGGTGTCGTTGCTCTGTTCGTCGCTCACTCGGCACTCTCCTTGGCTCGACGATCCGGAACCTTACGGCCACTCACTGCCAACAGCATCCCCGCAACCACGACGGCGCCGCCCAGCACCTCGGCGCCTCCGGGTAGCTCGCCCAGCAGTATCCACCCGAAGAGCAGTGCGAGCACCGGCGACAGCAGGCCCATCACCGTGCTCTTCGCCGCTGGTATGTAGTGCGCAGAGTTCATCATCATCAGGCGTCCCAGGAACGGACCGCACACCGCGGCCAGCGCAGCCAGGCCGACAACCGTGATCGGCAGTTCGAGCGCACCCGCAATGGCACCGGGCACGAGCGCCACCCCGAATGCCGACACCCACAGGCGCAGGGCGTTGACGGTGGGCGGATGGATGCGGGTGATCCAGCGTCGGGTCACCACCTGCATGGAACCGAAACATGCTGCGGCCCCGAGACCCCAGAGCATTGCGGCACCCGACGCGCTGCCACCCACCCCCTGCATGGCGGCGAGTCCCGCCAAGGCCACCAGAGCGCCGACGAGGAAGCGAACCCCGACACGTTCTCCCAGCCAGAGCCTCGCCAACAGTGCGGCGAAGAGGACCTGCATCTGGATCAGCAGTGCAGCAACCGAAACCTCGAGCGCGGCGACGGCCTCCGATGCCGTCCAGTTGGCCAGTGCGCCCAGGGCACCGAGCAGGAGGCCCACTCCCAGGGTCAGCTTCCGCGATGGCAAGGCGATGGGCCTCAGGTCCGTGCGGAGAGGGTCCGCTGTCTCCACGTCGACCTCTGCGAGCCCCGATGTGCTGTCGACGGGCTCCGCCGCCCGGCCGAAACGCCGCGAACCGGCGCTGGCGCCCGTGTTTAGGATCGCAGCCGACACGAGCATGGCGATGACGACGTAGGACGCATCCGCCCGCTCGGTCGCGGCCTTGTAGGGCACCACCCCCGCCGCACTGCCCACCGCCGCACCGAATGCCAACAGCAGACCCCATCGCAGCGGGTCGGCCTTGATGCGATCAAACATCTGGTTGGTCAAACACTGGGTTTGTCAGAGTTCGAGGTTCAGCCCGGGCATCCACGACCCGTGGAAACCCTCGGGCACTCGTTGGGGCATCCGGATGCGAGCCACCGGGCCGGCGGAGATGTCGCCGGCACGCAGGATCATCAACTCGGCGCTGTACTCGTGGCGGTCGTGCATGAACCCCATCACCCAGCCGTCCTCCTCGCAGTCGGACTCGGGATTGGCAGCGTATGTGAACTCGGTGACGTCGCCCCGGTCTGCCACGGAGAACACGTCCTCTGATCCGGATTCGAAGTCGAACCGCACGATGTGGTTCATGAGGTCGGGGCGGGTGCGTTCCAGGCCCATCCCGGTGCCGAGCATGTAGGCGTAGCGGTAGTCCCTTCCCATCCGAGCGGGATGCACGATCGGGAACTCCACATTGCGGTCGTGCACCTCTTCATTGCGCACGTCGCCGCCCGCCGCCAGTGGGATTCTCCAGCGGTTCAAACGGGCGATCGGCCCACCGCCGTCCTCTGCGGCCACGTCGTCCTCGACGGAATCTGCCCGGCAACCGTCGATGACGATCTCGCCATCGCGTTCACATGCGTTCGAGAAGTGGAATACCCAGCCCAGGTCTGCTTCGAACCACTTCGCCTCCGAGGCACCGCCGTCTCGGGGCACGACGATGAAGTGGCAGCCGTTCTCCGGCCGCCAGGTCATCGCAGGGCCACCGTGCTCGATGGCATGCATGACGTCCCACACCGCGGGTGCGTAGAGGAACACCGCATGGTTCTCGGTGATCATGAAGTCATGCATCATCACCGGCGCCGGCACGTCGATCTCCTCGGAGACGACCAGGGCACCTCTCGCATCGAGCTTGTAGTAGGTGAGGAACGGGGGCAGCGGACGGTAGGCGAATCCGAACATCTCGCCGGTGTGGGCGTCGATGTGGGGATGCGCGGTGAAGGCGCCCCGCAGCTTGCCGTCGAAGTCGCATTCGCCGACGGTCCCCAATGAGGCTGTGATCTCGGTGGGCTTGCCCGCCTCGTAAAGGGCCAGGATCCGATCCGCATGGCGCACCACATGGATGTTGGCCATGTTCTTGCCCCGGCCCACCCGCTTGACGGCTTCCTCGTCGGGAGGATTCACGTCCTGCATGCCACCCCAAACGGCATGGCCGACCTCGCGCTCATAGAGCAGGCCGCGGCCTTCGATCCAACGGTTTCGATAGGAGGCGCTGCCCCCGGAGAGCCCCACTGCGTGGATCATTCCGTCGCCGTCGAAGAGGTGGTACCGATTGCGCGGTTCGAACTGCTGGTTCGAGCCGTTGCGCATGTAGGTGCCTTCGAGTTGTTGCGGGATCTCACCCTCGATCACCTCGCAGCGCTCGACGCTGAGTTCCCGGGTGGTCGGAACCATGTTCCCGCTCAGATACGGGTTCTCGCCTATCTGTTCCCAGGTCAGTTCGGTGGTCATTGGGCCGGCTCCCCATCTCGGTGACGGCCCCAGTCAACAGTGTTCATCTGCTGTCCACCAATGAGCCGTTGATTCGGGCCAACTCCGCCTCATCTGTTGCGAGCGGTGCGACAATGGCCAAGTGAGGGTTGAGATCGGACCGGTGTCGCGTGGGAGTGCCTCGGCATGGCTCGACTACGCGGACGGCGTCATGGCCAGCCTTCGCCAGATCGAGGCCGATCGTGCGCCTCCGGAAGTGCTCGATGCATTCCAGAGCGTGCTGGGCGAATGGCGCCAGGCGATGGACGCTCCGGGGGAGTTTCACTGGGTCTCGGACCGTCCGACCGAAGAGGTCGGATTCATGCTCAACGCGCTCTACGAAGCGGGGCTCGCGGTCGAAGCAGCCCATGAGTTGGGTGCCGCCGAGCTGCGGCCCGCCGAGGCCGACGAGTTCCACTACGCGGTGGTCAACCAGTCCCTGGCGTGGCTCGAGGCCGAAGGCGGGCCGGACTCACACCTCGTCGACATCCTTCGCGAGCACTGGGGAGTCGCGGACGACTGACCGCACCGCGCGACGGTGCAGCTTGCCGTTGTCGCCTCGTGGCAGCCCATCGGTGAACCTGATCTCCGACGGACACTTGAAGCCTGCGAGGCGATTGTGGCAGTGGGCTTCCAGCTGCCCGGCATCGACCTCACGGTCTGTCTCCACGACCGCGACGACGCGTTCGCCCCACTCGTCGTCGGGTGCGCCCACGACGGCGGCGTCCGAGACCGCGGGGTGCGTCAGCAGGGCAGCTTCGATCTCGGCGGGGTAGATGTTGACGCCCCCGCGGATTATCAGGTCGTCCGAGCGGTCGGTGACGAACAGGTAGCCGTCGTCGTCGAGGTAGCCGATGTCGCCGACGGTGAAGTAGTCGCCCCGTCGCGCTTCCTCGGTCTTCGCGGGATCATTCAGGTACTCGAAATCGGCTCCTTTCACCCGGGCGATCTGGATCTCGCCGGCTGTGCCGGCGGGTACGACCGCTCCTTGGTCGTCGACGATGCGCACGTGGTCCGGAGCCGGAGGCTTGCCGACGCTTCCCGGGTGTTCCAGCCACTCCTGCGGTCCGATCGAAGCCGCCGCGCCCTCCGTGGCCGCGTAGTACTCCCAGACGACAGGCCCGAACCATTCGAGCATCGCAGCCTTCACCGCAGGCGGACACGGAGCGGCACCGTGGAGCACGTAGGTGAGCGAGGACACGTCTGCTCCCTCGCGAACCTCAGGAGGGAGTCGGAGCAGCCGGTGGAACATGGTCGGCACCATGTGCGTGTGCGTGATCGAGTGCTTCTCGATCAGCCCCAGCGCCTCGGCGGCGTCCCAACGGTCCATTAGCACGACTCCCACGCCCGAGGCGATGGGTGCCAACAGACTGAAGCTCATCGGCCCGCCGTGGTGCAGGGGCCCGGTGCAGAGGTTGCGTTGGCCGGTGCCGGCTGCGTATCGGGGGGCCTCGGTTATCGCCTTCAGGCCCGTGGAGTAGTTGGTCGGACGTACCACTCCCTTGGGGTGACCCGTGGTGCCCGAGGTGTAGAGCATCCGGTTTCCCGGACTCGGGTCCTCGATGTCTTCGCCGGACTGGCCGTCGAGCACGCGGGTGAATTCCTCGAACCCGTCCGGCAGTGGCGCGTCGCCCAATGAGGGCATGGCAATTCGGGCAGAAAGACTCGGACACCGCTGCGCGACCTCTCCCGGCAGGTCGGCGAGGTCGGCATCAGCGATGAGCGCAGCGGTGCCGCTGTCGTTGCAGATGTGCGACGCCTCCTCGGCGCGGAGATGCCAGTTGATCGGTGTCCATCGATGACCGCCGCGAAGGCATGCCTGCACCGCCTCGACCATCTCGGGCCGATTGCGGCTGAGAATGGCCACGGAGTCCCCCGGGCCGACGTCCCGATCGCGGAGAGCCCGCACGAGCCGATTGGTGTTCGCGTTCAGCTCGGCGAAGGTGCGCTTCCCCGACGCAGAGACGACGGCCTCCTCATCGCCGGCGGCTTCTGCCCAGAGCGACAGGGACATGCCGACCGCAGAGGCATCTGCGCGCTCCTGGGTGCTCGGGAAGCTCGCGGTCACGGCGCGTTCAACCACGACCGCTGCGCAGAAGGCGGCCGGGCAGGTTGCCTCCGCTCTCTATGCGGTCGCCGCCGTCGTCGCGCAACACGGTGCCGTTCACCACGACTGCATGGATCCCCGTCGGATCTGCAAGCAGTCGTTCTGCACCGCCCGGCAGGTCGGCGACCCGCCGCAGCGGCGCGTGGCCAACGGTGTCGGGGGCGAACACCACCACATCGGCGGCCATGCCTTCGGTGAGGACCCCACGGCCGGCCAGCCCCACCAGCTGAGCAGGTCGCTGCGTGAGGGCATGCACGGCGGCCTCGAGGGTGAGGGCTTTCTCGTCTCGAACCCAGTGGCCGAGTAGGTGCGTCGACCAGCAGGCGTCGCAGAGTTGGTCCGCGTGGGCGCCTGCGTCCGAAAGCGTGATGACCGCGTGGGTGTCCCGGATCAGGTCGCGTACTTCCCCTGCGTCGTGGTTGAGGAAGGCGAAGCGGAATCGCGTTTCGAGGTCCGATTCCAGGGCCAACTCGAGCGCCATGTCCTCGGGTGGCATCCCACGTTCTGCGGCGATCTCCTCGAGCGGGCGCTCCTCCAACGTCGGGTCGGGATCGTGCCGCGACACCACACAGCGTTGCGCCCAGTCGGCGTTCACGTTTCGGGCGTCCGGCGCGGATTCCACCCGGAAGCGTTCGCGGAATCCCGGATCCGCGTAGGCCTCGGCCTTGGCGTCCCGGTCGGCGTTGCGCACCTCGGCGAAACAGTCGAGCAGTTCGAACGGATAGGGCTCGTCGAAGCGGAACTCGAACATGATCGGTCGACAGGCCACCTGGGGGACGATCCGCAAACCCTGGTCCTGTTGGCGAGCCGCGGTGCGGAGATATCCCCAGTGCTTGCCCTTGCCGGTCATTCCGGCGAGCAACGCAGTCCAGGTGATGGTCACATCGTGGCGACCGGCGAGGTCCTCGAATTCCTCGTTGAACAGGCCCCTGCCCATGGCGGCCTGCACGAAAGGCGCTCCGGCCCCGGCCACGGCCTCCACGAGGGCATCCGTCTCGTCGAATGCTGCCAGTCGGCTCGGCACCGGCTTTCCGCCATGGCCGTGGTGTGTAGCTGCCATCGAGGTACTCAGCCCGATCGCGCCGGCAGCAACGGCGCCACGTGCAAGGTCCGTCATCTCGTCGATCTCGGCCTCTGTGGCAGCGCGTTCGGTTGCATCGTCGCCCATCACCCAGAGTCGCAGGGGAGTGTGGCCCACGAGCGCGGCCACGTTGACCGCCGGCCCGCGTTGTTCGATCACGTCCAGGTATTCGGCGAAGGTGGTGAACTCCCACTCGTTTCCGAGGCCCGCCGAGAGTGCCTCGAAGGACATTCCCTCGACCTTCTCGAGGGTACGCATTGCAGTGGTGCGGTGCTCGGGGCGCATGGGAGCGATACCGAAGCCACAGTTGCCGAGCACGGCGGTCGTAACCCCATGCCACGGCGAACAGCTCAGGCGGCGGTCCCAGATGATCTGTGCGTCGTAGTGGGTGTGGATGTCGACGAATCCGGGGCACACGACCAGGCCGGTTGCGTCGATCACCTCGGCTGCTTCGGCGGGGTCGAGATCGTGCCCGATCCTCTCGATGCGACCGTCACGGATCGCAACGTCGGCCTCGAAGCCGGGAGCTCCGGTGCCATCGACGACGGTGCCGCCCCGAATCAACAGGTCCTGCATCGGATGCTCAGGGCGCTGGAGGCTGCATCGGCACGTCCAGTCCGTACAGCTCGACGCAGTTGTCACGCAGGATGCGGCGTTGCTGGTGCTCGGTCAGGCCCTGGGTGTGCTCCGCAAGCAACTGCTGCGAGAGCGGCCAAGTGGAATCCGAGTGCGGGAAGTCGTTGGCCCACATGATCTGGTCCGCGTCCATCAGGTCCAGCATCGAAAAGGCGGTCCAGTCGTCCTGGAAGGTGAGCCACACGTTGTCGTAGAAGAACTCCGATGGCAGCCGCGACAGCTCCGGGGTCTTGTTCCAGAAGCGGTGCCTCTTGTAGATGTGGTCCATCCGATAGGCGAAGTGCGGTGCCCAGCCGGCATCGGACTCCACGCCCACGACCTTGAGGTCGGGGTGGCGGTCGAACACGCCCGAGAAGATGAGCATCCCGATCACGTCCTGCACCGTGCGCACAACGTTGAGCAGTGCGTTGATCTTCGGTCCGCGGTGCCCCCCGTAGGACTTGTTGGTGAGGATGTGGAAACACAACGGCAGGCCCAGCTCGACCGCCTTGGCCCAGAGTCGGTCATAGGACGGGTCGTCGTAGTCGGCTGTGCCCGGCATTCCCGACATCATCACTCCCACGAATCCGGCCGCTGCGATTGCCTCGAGCTCCTCGACGCCGCCATCGGCATCAGCGATCGCTGCCTGGCCGCAACCAAAAAGTCGGTTCGGCGCATAGGCGCAGTAGTCGGCGAGCCAGCGGTTGTAGGCCTCCATGCATGCCCGGCGGTACTCGAGGTCCTCGTGGCCACAGAGCGGCATGCCGACTGTGGCGTAGAGGATCTCCGCTGCGATGCCATCACGCGCCTGGTCGGCCAT
>JBPCTP010000377.1:0-2881 GCA_051011615.1 Microthrixaceae bacterium
GCACGTCTGAGCAGAACCCTCGTGCACGTGGGTGCACCGCCGTGGGCGCGCCAACGGGAACTTCAGCCCAGTGCGAATATTGCCCCAACGTGGTTACCGCTCGGTAACATAGGGACATGAGCGACTACCGACCTCCCCTACGAGACCTCAAGTTCGCGCTGCACCACTTCGGGCACATCGAGGACCTGTGTGCGCACGAGCGCTACTCACATGCGGATCCCGAGACCGTGGACGCCGTCATCGAGGAGCACGGTCGATTCTTCGAAGAGGTCTGGGCACCGATCGACCGCGTCGGTGACACCGAGGGACTCGAGTGGAGCCCCGAGGGCGTGAAGACCCCCGACGCCTACAAGGACGCCTGGCAGAAGTTCGTCGCCGCCGGATGGCAGGGCTTCAACCTCGATCCAGACTACGGAGGTATGGGCTTTCCGGAGGTCACCTACAGCATCGGGTCCGAAGTCACCTCCGGGGCCAATGCAGCGTTCGCAATGCTGCCCGGGTTGACCAACGGAGCGTGTGACCGCCTGCAGGAGTGGGGCACCGAGGAACAAAAGGAGGTGTTCCTGACCAAGATGGCAACAGGTGAGTGGTCGGGCACGATGAACCTCACCGAGCCCCACGCCGGCTCCGACGTCGGGCTGTCCACCACCAAGGCAGTTCCCGCAGAAGACGGCTCATGGTTCATCACCGGCACCAAGATCTTCATCTCCTTCGGCGAGAACGATCTCGTCGACAACATCGTGCACCTGGTGTTGGCGCGCACTCCGGACGCCCCTGCAGGCACCAAGGGCATCTCGCTGTTCATCGTTCCGAAGTTCCTGCCTGACTCCGACGGCAATCCCGGTGAACGCAACGATGTGAACTGCGTGTCTATCGAGCACAAGATGGGCATTCACTCCTCGCCCACGTGCGTGATGAGCTATGGCGACGACGGCGGCGCCACCGGTTGGTTGATCGGTGAGGAGAACCAAGGCATGCGGGCGATGTTCACGATGATGAACGCCGCTCGCCTCGCAGTGGCCGTTCAATCCATCGGCATCGCCGACGCGGGTTACCAGCTCGCCGTCGATTACTCCAAGGAACGCACACAGGGAACCGAGATCGGCGGCGACACGCCAGGGCCGGCTCCGATCGTGGTGCACCCCGACGTGCGCCGGATGCTGCTCGAGATGAAGTCCAGCATCGAAGCCATGCGAAACCTGGCCATCCACACATCGGCATGTCTCGACCTGTCGAAGGTGACCGACGGCGAAGCGTCGGAGCACCACCGCGAGAGCCTTGAGCTGCTCACCCCCGTTGCCAAGGCATGGTGCAGCGACACCGGCAACCGGGTCAACAGCCTCGCAGTGCAGGTCTACGGCGGCATGGGATTCATCGAGGAATCTGGCGTCGCCCAGCACTTCCGAGACCAGCGGATCACGCCGATCTATGAGGGCACCAACGGCATCCAGGCCATGGACCTCGTCGGCCGCAAGATCGGTATCCGTATGGGCGCAGCGTTCTCGGACCTGATGGCCGAGATGCGCGAGGTCCTGGTGGAGCTCTCCAAGTACGAGGGGTTCGAGGACACCCACCGCGAACTCGAATCTGCCCTGGATCGTCTCCAGTCGAGCACCGACTGGGTCATGGAAAACGGCCTGGCCGATCCGAAGGACGCCTTGGCAGGTGCAACTCCGTACCTGGAGATGTTCGGCCTGGCAGCCGGCGGCTGGCTCATGGCGAGACAGGCCGTCATCTGTGCCGAAGCACTCGCCGATGACTCCGGCGATGAGACCCCCGAGTACCTACGGGCGAAGATCACGACCGCACGATTCTTCTGCGAACAGCTTCTGCCGAAGGTGCACAGCCTGGCTGTACAGGTCACCGCAGGTCACCAGATCCTTTTCGACATCGACGCCGATCACTTCGACTCGGTCTGAGCCCAGACGGTCTGAGTCGATACAGCCTGACCGGCACCGTCAGCGCAAGCATGTAGCTTGCGGGCTGTGCTGGACCATGTATTCACCGACGCAATAGGCGCCCTGCGCGATGCCCTGGAACGTGCGTTGCTGGAACGACAGGCCTTCGAGGAACGTCTGCAGGCTGATGTTCTGCTGGGCGACCTGACGTGGGAGACCAGCTATGGCCTGCCGGGGGAAGGTACTCCCCCTCGGGTCCGAGCGGATCTCACGCTCGACTGGCCCACATGGTCCCAGGCGGCGTATCGCTCCTGGTACATAGACGAGGAACTCACCGAGCTACCACGTATCGACATCGAGGTGGTGCTTCGGATCCAACGGCTCGTGAAACCACCCGAGCCGGCCGATGTACTGGCGGCGATACCGACCGAGAGCCCCGAGATCAGCGGCGAACGGCTGCACCGCAGCGGCCCGACTGTCGAGACCGTTCACAACGCAGCGCTGACCGAGGGCGAGCACGCTCTGGAAGTCTCCTACGAGGGCAGCTACGAGCTGGTCGAGGAAGCGCTGGCAGACGGATCGATCCTCGATGACCATTTCAGTGCGATCGGGGGCTGGATCTCCTCGACGCTCGTGAAGCTCGGTGACCTTTCGCTCGAGTACCTGCCACCCGTGGACGAACAGTGAAACGCCGGGGACTGAACCATGGCCAGTAGCGAAGACGACATCCTGCTGATCGATCGCGACGACGGGGTCGCCACGGTCACGCTCAACAGACCGGGCGTGCGCAACGCGCTCGATGCGGCTCTGCGCTCGTCGTTGTACCGGGCGATGGCCGACCTCGAGTCCGACGAATCGGTCCGTGCCGTGATCCTCACCGGAACCGACCCGGCGTTCTGCGCCGGGCTGGACCTTCGAGAACTCGCCGCCGCCCCCGAGGCTCTTTCCGGAGATACCTCGGGCGCTGCGGACCTGCGTCGACC
>JBPCTP010000378.1:0-4204 GCA_051011615.1 Microthrixaceae bacterium
GACGTGGCGGAGCGCGTCGGGTTGAACTCAACGGTCCGCTGGAAGATCTCATCGAAGCTGCCGAAGGTCTGCGGGCCGGCGATGAAGTCGTGAATCTCCTTCGCCTTGTCGCGGGTCACCCCCGGGGTCACATCCACGATGACAAGTCGCTTCACAAGATCCGGGGCTTCCGCCGCCACGCGATTGGCCGTCAGGCCTCCGAGCGACATTCCCACGAGGACCACCGGCTCCTGAACCGTCGATCGAAGGGCGTCGAGCACAGCCCGTGCGTTGGAATGTGGGTCATAGCGTCCATCCGGACGCCAGAGCGAGCGACCGTGGCCCGGCAGGTCGACCGCCAGGGCAGACGGTTGACCCATGGCGAGAATCACGGTGTCCCATGTGTGCGAGTTCTGTGCGCCGCCGTGCAGGAACACGATCTCCGGGGTACCCGCGCCCCAACGCAACATGGAGACGTCGCCGAGCTGGCCGACGGGTACCTCGACCCGTTCGACGGTCACCTCACCATCGAAGGGCAGGTCGTTTTCGGAGCAGTTCTCCGAGAACCACGCGAACTCGTCGTAGGTGAAATCGCCTTCGTCGGGGTCGATGCCGTCTTCGGGCAGTCGGGTAACACCGTCTGCTGGATCGGCTTGGCTGTCGGTCATCGCAACATCATTCCACGACGGGTGTCTCGGCTTGGGCGAAGAGCCGACTTGCCACTCCTAGGTTGAGGCTAGTTCACTTCTGGTTCAGCTCTGATCAGGGGATTCTCGACATGCCAAAGGCATCCACTCACGCCCGACGGTGGCTCCGCCTCGGAGTTACCACGCTCGCATCGACAGCGCTGCTCGCTGCCGCCTGCACGACCAACGACGCAGCGAATGACGGTTCCGAGGCCTCGGTACTGGGTGCCGACACCGTAGATGCCACGTTCACCACGATCCCGAGCGTCGGCGTGCTCACCATCACCGGCGCCGAAGCGGAGTCCGATCTGGCCGTGTACGAGGACGGTGAGGAAGTTGCCGTTGGCACCACCGACGACACTGGCGCGCTGATCTTCCGCGAGCTCGACGCCGGGCAGTACCGGGTCGCAACGACCGCCGTCGACCAACAAGAGGCGTCCGATGTCGTGACCGTGCCGACCGTCGAGGAATCGCTACCGACACAGGACTTCTATGAAGGTCAGGTGCTCGAACCCGGCTACACCTACATCGAGACCCGCGATGGCACCCAACTGGCGGCCTCGGTTTACCTTCCCGGACCACTCGAAGAGGGGCCCTACCCCACCGTCGTGGAGTACTCCGGCTACAACCCGGCCGAGCCCGGCGGCAACCTCCTCGAAGACAATGCCGACATGCTCGCCGAGCTGGGCATCGACGCAGACTCGCTCTGCGAGACCATCGAATTCCTCTGCAACGCTCCGGCCCAGCCAAGCTCGATCATCGCGCTGGGAATGGGCTACGCCGTCGTGTCGGTGAATGTGCGCGGCACCGGTTGCTCCGGCGGCGCCTACAACTACTTCGAAGAACTCCAGGTGCTCGACGGCTATGACGTGATCGAGACCGTTGCCGCCCAGGACTGGGTTTACGACAACTCCGTCGGCATGGTGGGTCTCTCCTATCCCGGCATCGCCCAGCTGTTCGTGGCGCGCTCGCAACCGCCCGGGCTGAAGGCGATCACTCCCCTGTCGGTCATGGACGACACCGTGCGCGGGCTCCTCGCTCCCGGTGGGATCCACAACGAGGGATTCGCCCTCAGCTGGGCCGAGGAAGTGCTCGAGAAGTCGAAGCCTCTCGGACAGGGCTGGGAGGAAGAGCTCATCGAGGCCGGCGACTCGGTCTGCGAGGAGAACCAGAAGCTCCGGGGTCAGAACGTGGATGTCACCGAGGTGGCGCTCTCGTTCGACTACTACCCCGAGGAGCTGGGCGACTGGTACAACCCGAGCGTCTTCGGTGAGGACATCGAGGTGCCCATCTTCCTGTCGGGTTCGTTTCAGGACGAACAGACCGGTGGGCGCTTCCCGCTGCTGTGGGACAAGTTCCCCAACTCCCCTCTGGTCCGATTCTCGATGTGGAACGGCGCTCATGCCGACGGGTACGCGCCGATGAACCTCTCTGAGTGGAAGGCGTTTCTCGACATCTACGTCGCCGATGAGGTGCCGACGCTGCCCGGGGCGATGACCCTGCTCGCACCGGTACTCATGGAGGATGTGTTCGGGGCATCCCTTTCGCTCGAGCCTGTCCCGTACTCCGAGTACGCAACCGTGGAGGAGGCACGGGCCGCCTATGAGACCGAGAAGCCCGTGCGGCTGATCCTCGAGTCCGGTGCCGGTGATCCCGAACAGCCCGGCGCGCCGGGTGGCACGACCGAGTACCGATTCGACCAGTGGCCGCCCGCTGACGTAACCGCCAAGGCCTTCTACTTCGGGGCCGACGGCACGCTGTCGGAGTCCGAGCCCGGCGCTGATGGCGGCGCGAGTCGATACGACTTCGACGCGGAACTGGCCGAGACCGTCACCTTGCCCGGCGGCAGCGGCGATGCCTTCAAGGCTCTCCCCGACTACGAATGGAACCAGGAGCCAGAGGGGTCTGCGGCTGTCTTCGTCTCGGAGCCGCTCACCGATGACCTCACGCTGGCCGGCTCGGCATCGGCGGACCTGTTCATCCGTTCAAGCGTGTCCGAAGCCGACATAGGGGTGACCCTTTCCGAGGTTCGCCCTGACGGCCAGGAGGTCTACATCCAGTCCGGTGTGCTGCGCGGAAAGCACCGTGGCCTGGGAGAGGACGCCACCGAGCTCTGGCCGGACCATCCAGCGTACGAGGGCACGGCCGAACCCATGCCGATCGGCGAGTTCACCGAGGCACGGGTCGAGATCTTCCCGTTCGCCCACGTACTGCGAGAGGGATCGCGCGTTCGGATCTCGGTGCACACTCCCGGCGGGGACAAGGTCCGTTGGGCCTATGTTCTCGCTGAGGGCCAGGAGGGTGGCACCTTCGATGTCGGTCACAACGCCGACATGGCATCGCGTCTGGTGCTGCCCGTGACCTCCTCCATCACGGGGTATCCGTCAGAGCTTCCGCCGTGTCCGGGCCTGCGCGCCCAGCCGTGCAGGGAGTTCGTGGAGTACTCCAACACAGCCGCCGACTGACCATCAGGGCGCGATCGTCCCCACCGCCGGCAACTCATCTCGGTGACCAGCCGGCGACACGGGGACCGCCAGTGCCCGAAGCAAGCCGCAAGTCGCGTCAAGGAGGGCGCTGGGTGCCCCTCACCGTTGGCACCCGATCCGCTCCTCGGGTTCCTTCCCCGGCCTGTTGTGTCCTCCCATCGAGTTCCGTGTTGTCTCCACGGACACCCTCACTCCCGAGTACACACTGCGGGTAGGAACACGGAATCCGAATGGGGACGAGTGTCCACTCCCCCAGAGTGATGGCCTCGCCACTCAACGCGCCTCCCCACCCCGAATTCTGCGCTCATGGTCGCTTCTCTTGCGACCATGAGCGCAGAAATCGTCGTGGGTGGGGCAGGATCACGGGCATGGACATGGACACGGCCCTTGCGTGGGCATCAACCCGGCACAACGGCACCCTCATCACACTGCGCAAGGACGGCCGTGCGCAGTCGTCGGACATCAGCTATGCCGTGATCGACGGCGCGCCAAGGATCTCGGTAACCGCAGACCGTGCAAAGACAGCCAACATGCGACGCGACCCGCGCGTCGTGCTGCACATGAGTGATCCATCGAACTGGGCCTACCTGTCGCTGGACGCCACTGCAGAATTGAGCGCAGTTGCGGCCCAACCGAATGACGAGACGTGTGACCGACTGGTCGAGTACTTCGAAGCCGTTGCAGGAAAGCCGCATGACAACTGGGAGGAGTACCGGCGAGCAATGGTCGACGACGGTCGGCTACTCGTTACGCTACGACCGAATTCCGCAGTTGGTCAGATCTAGGCCGTTCGGCCGCCACCGTCGCTGATCCGAGGTCAGCGATGGAACTCGACAAGAAACCGTGACTCCGGACCGGGTTCAACGTGGTGCACGACTTCGGGTTCGATCACCTGCCTCTGCCCGCTGTGGACACGACGTGAATCGCCAGTTTCTTCAAGGTGGTACGTCACCGTTGCTTCCAGCACCACCAACCTCCCCCAGACGCCTGGTGCCAGGTGGTGGGCCGACAGCAGCGCCGCCGGTACCGTCCTCGCCGTGAACTCGGGCGTGC
>JBPCTP010000379.1:0-3098 GCA_051011615.1 Microthrixaceae bacterium
GTGCAGAGTCGGGGGAAGTGGTGCCGAGCCGATGGCCACCATCTCCAGGCTGGAGAGGTCGGCGGTCTCGAACCGGTCGGAGGTGGCGATCAGCTGCGCCATCGCAGGAACGATGAAAGCCATGGTGGGCCGGCGAACCTCCACCGTGTCGAGCCAGGTGTCGACGTCGAATCGTGGCATGTAGTTGCAGGTCATCCCCATCTTCATAGGGTTGTAGACGAAGGAGATCCCGGCGAACGTGAACAGCGGTGAGCCGTGGATCCAACCGTTGCCGGTCCACTCCGGCTCACCGTTGGGCAGGATGTGGAGATTCGCGTGACGCACTGCGATTCCCTTGGGCAGTCCCGTCGTGCCGGAGGTGTACATGATGTCGGCGAGATCGCCCGGACCCACCTGCTCCTGCAACGGTGAATCGTCATCTGCCATTGCGGCCTCGAAGCCGCCGTCGTCAACCTCGATCACGGTCTTCACGCACGGCAGCCGATCTCGTACAGCTGCGAGATTGGGAGACAGCTGCGATGACGTGATCGCCGTCACGGGTTCCGCATGGCCCAGCACCGTCGCCAGCTCCTCGGGGGTGAGGCGCGTGTTGGTCGGTACTGCCACGGCGCCTGCCTTGTGCACGGCCGCGTAGGAGATGATCCAGTCGAAGACCCGATCGCCGTCGAGGTAGATACAAACCCGTTCACCCGACTTGGCCCCCATCGCGACCAAGCCGCGGGCCAGACGGTTCGCAGCGGCATTCCAGTCGCCGAAGTTCAGCTCGGCGGCGTCGTTGTTGCCTGCGCCGCCGCTACCTGTTTCCAGGCGTCGGTAGGCGATCTCATCCGGCCGGTGCTCGGCGTACCAGGCCAGCTGTTCCACCTGTAGGGACATTCCCGCTCCTCCCCGGATCCTGGCGACAGTCGAGACGCCGGGAGATACATCATGGCCGACCTCGGCGAACGGAGATGTCCTGCTCAGGTGGCAGTGGTCGCAGCCGTGCCTATCAGCAGGAAGATCACGACGAAGTAGAGAATCATCAGCACGATCGACACCGCGAAGATGATCGTGCCCACGATTCCCAGTATTCGCCCGACCTTGGCGTTGCTGGGTTCGGGCCACCCCGCCGCCTGGGCGCGGTCGCGGAGCTTGTTCCCCGAAAGCCACGCGTAGATCCCGAGCGGGCCGCACAAGGCCAGGGAGAGAATTCCGGTCACCAGGATCGGTGTGCTCTCGGAATCGAACGGATTGGCCACCACCTGCGGCGGATAGGGAGCCGCGTGTGGCTGCCCTCCCGCAACCCCAGCCTGGGTCCACTGGCCGCCCGGTTGTTGGGGCGGTTGTTCCAGTGGTTGAGCCGATGGCGGACTCCAGTCGCCGCCGGCATTGGGATCCGGCGGGGGGAGGTTCGACATGTTTTGAGTATGCCGCCTCAACGGTTGTTCGCGTTCGAATCTCAGGCGAGTGAGAGTGACTCGAGTGCACCCGCCAGCACGGAGGGCTCGCCGAAGACTTCGCCGGCAACGCCACCCACGGTTGATCCGGGATCGCTGAAGTCCTGCGGGTCAACCCGTCTGTTCATCAGCAACATGAGGGTGGTCACCGGCGCCCTCACAGCAACATCTCCCTTGCCGTGACCGTGGGTGTAGGAGACGTTGCCGTCGCCGAGTTCGATCATCCATTCACCCAGGTCTCCCAAGCCCGCAGCACCGGCGTCGGGAAGCGCCGGGTCTGCCGCGTCGGTGGCGTGCAGGTGAATCGTCACCGGGTCGGCAGGCGGTTTGGCCCCCGGCCAGGTGAGCCGCACCGCAGTGTTGTCGAGCAATTCGCAGACGCCATCAGCGGCTACTGGTGCCACGACGTCGAACTCTTCGCCCAGCGCCAGCGCTGCATCCGCGTTGTGCACGACGGTTTCGTGCAGTTGTCGTCGCGCCCACCAGCGCGCGTGCTGGTCCGCCCCCCAGCTCCACATCGGGTCCTCCGCAGAGGTGTCCCGCAGGACTGCGAGCAGGTCGTCGGCACCCTCGGCCATCCAGGGCGACCACAGGCCATCGGTGGGCACCTTCGGGTCGATGTTTCTGCGGCTGACCCGCTCGGTTGGCCGCTCTCGCACGATCTCGGTGACCCATCGGTGAACCGTTCCCAGGTGTTCCCACAGGTCCGCAGAGGTCCAACCCGGGCACGTGGGTATCGGCAGGTCACCCGGTGTTTGCTCGGCAAGGCGAACTGTTCGACTGAGTTCTTCCTCCAGCGCGTCGATGGTTCCCGCATGGTTCAGGTGGCCGGGGTTCTGGTCCATCCGGCGATTCTCGCACGGGTGGCTGAACGCTCAACGCGCGAGTCGATTCCCCGTCGGTGCTCGAAGGTGTCCGTCGTGGGTTCCGGTCAGGCGTCTACGACACGCTTGAGCTTGTAGCCGGACCGCTCGAGTGTCTCCCGATCCAGCACCTCGACGTCAGCGGCAACACCGATCGATTCCTTGACCCCGGCGGCGATCCGGTCCGACAACGCTGCTTTGGCGGTATCCGAGGAATCGCTGACCGACGCGCCCAGTTCGACTCGAACCCGAAGCGGTTCGGCGGACCCCTGCGGGTTGACCACCACGAACTCGAGGGTCGGCTCGGCGCATTCGGGAGCAGCTGACCTCAGCGCCCCCTCGAGGTCGGAGACCTGGAAGTGGATGCCCTGGCAGGACAACAGGTCCTTGAAGCGACCACCCCAGAAACCGATGCGGCCGGTCTCACCGAGCGGGCAGTCCGCATCCTCGAGCATCGCTGCCTCTTCGAGGTCGTAACGCAGCAGGCCGTTGTCGCGCCCGAGCGTGGTGACCACCAGGTTGCCCCATTGTCCGTCGGGTACGTCGCGACCCGTCTCGGGGTCGATCGACTGAACGATTGCCCAATCCTCGTGAAGGTGCGCGCCGTCACAGGAGTGGTCCGGCCCGCCGATGTAGGCGTAGCACTCGAATCCGGCGGTCATGAGTGGCATGAGCCCGCGGCCGAAGCCACCCATGTTGAACGCAGGCCACCCGCAGTCCTCCTCCAGGTCCACGCCCAACTTCGCCGCCACCTCGTCGAAACGGTGTTGTGACAGCGAGGTCATGGGTACATCGGGGT
>JBPCTP010000380.1:0-14777 GCA_051011615.1 Microthrixaceae bacterium
GGATTGCGTTGCTCCTACGAGTCCGCCGGGAACCACCCTGGGTGCCGGTCCGTCCGAGACGATGATGTCGACCGCAGTGCCATTGGGGACCTGCCCGTCAGAATCTGGTTGCAGGCCCTCGGCGGGAGCGAACAAGAGCACGATTCCCGCGGCAGCGTCCTCGTTGAACTGTGTCGTGCGCGTACCCAGCACCAAGCCGGCGGAGTCGAGGGCAGCCTGGGCCTCGGGTTCCGGAAGACCGGACACCTGCGGCAACACCGTGAGCGTCGGTCCGTTCGATACTCGCAATGCCAGTGACTCACCTTCGGCAAGCTGCGTTCCTGCGGCTGGGCTCTGCTCGATGACCTCGTCGGCAACCGTGCCGTCGACCCGCGTGCGTTCCACCACCTCCACTTCCCAGGAGTTGGTCTCCGCCGCCGCGCCGGCCGCCGTGAGTTGTCCGCCCACCAGAGGTGGAACCTCATGAGTCGGCACGCGGATGAGGAACCACCAGCCCGCCACTGCTGCGCCCGCCACCAACAGAACCGCCAACACGATCAGCAGCGACTTGGTGACCTTCGACCGACGGTCGGTTTGCTTCGCTTTCTTCGGAGGCTCCGCACCGCCCAGACCGGAAACGGCCCCCGGGGCCGAGGCGGCCTCGAGCGGTGGCACCGGACCGAGCTCGGAGGGCTTCGCCTGCGTGAGCCGAGCGTGTTCGTCAGCCACTGAGATGGAGTCCGCCCCCCAGGCCGGTTCTGGGGCCAGGCCTGCCGCTACGCCTGCCGCGCCGGCGCCCAGCACGACCAGACCGGCGTCGTCGGAACCCACTCGCAACTCGGAGGTCTGCTCGTCGAGACCTTCGACCAACGCCAGCTCCAGCGGCGCCGCCGGACCCACGCGTTCTGAGGCGACCTCCAGCGCTGCGAGGAACTCGGCGGCGTTGCAGCGACGCAGCGGGTCGGCTTCGGACGCGGAGAGCAGTGGCTCCCGCAACGCGCCGAAATCCACCGAGACATCCACGGAGGTCTCGGCGCGGCGCGCTGCGGTTCCGGCAATCGAGTCGGCAAGCAAGGGCACCACGCCGGTCACCGATTCGATCAGCACAAGTGCGAGCGAATACATGTCGCTTCGGTCGTCGACGGCGCGCCCCTGCATCTGCTCCGGGGAGGCGTAACGCGCGGTGGCCGAAGCAGGTCCGATCGGTTCGGTACTCGTTGCAGCGGCGATTGCGCGCGAGATGCCGAAGTCCGACAGCGCGACATTGCCCTCGGTATCGAACAGCAGGTTCGAGGGCTTGACGTCTCGATGCACTATCCCAGCGGCGTGAGCAACCTCGAGTCCCCTTGCCGCCCCTGCTGCGACAGCAATGGCCTGTGCAACGTCAAGACGCCGGCCCGCCAGAAGCATTCCCTCGAGTGACCCGCCGGTCATCAGTGCACTGACTATGTACGGCACCTGGAGGCCGTCGATGTCGTGGTTTCCGGCATCGTAGAAACGCACCACATGGTCGGCTTCGAGAGCCGAAACAGCACCGGCCTCGTTGCGGAACTGCTCGATGAAAGTGGGGTCCGTTGCAAGGCTGGGGTGCATGACCTTGACCGCAACCCAACGGTCGAGCTTGAGGTCACGGGCCGCATAGACGTGCGACGACGCACCGGTGCCGACGCGCTCGGAGAGGACCCAGCGGTCCGCGAGCACGGTACCCGTGCCAACTGAAGTCCCAGCCGTTGACATGCGCTCAATGCTAGGCCCGCTCCCACCCCGGCCCGGGGAGCCTCACAGCAACTCGGATCCCCGGTGGGTGCGGTGCGCGCAACGGGTCCATAATTGGCCCCATGGCGGCACCCGGAACGAACGACGGCACCAAACGCACCGACGGAAACGAGTCCGCCAACCCCTCACTGCCCACCGGCAGGGCTCCGATGAACCCCAGGGCCCGCAACGCGATCGCAGCGATCGTGATCATCGGGGCGATCGTCGGAATGGTGTTCACGTTTCGCCTGGCTGTGACCGGAGACGGCAACACTTCACAGGCGCTGCCCGATTCGGTCGACCGACTGATACCGGCATCGGGAGATGAGGTGCTGAGCCAGTCCGAGATCGGCGTGGATCTCGCGACAGGATTCGACGCCTACCTGATCGTGAACGGAACCGAGATCCGAGACGAGGCCGACGGCCTCAAACGCGAGCTCGGCCTGGGAACGGTCACGTACCAGCCCGGGGTCGGCAAGCCCGTCGAGGCACTCCAACCTGACAAGAACTGCGTGATCGCCATGGTCTGGCCCCAACACGACGGTCCCGACAGCGCTGAGCCGCTGTCGTGGTGCTTCACCGCAGCCTGAGCACAGTGGCTCCCGAAACCGGGTGGTCGACCGGACTGCAAGGTGCTGCGGTGGAGATCAGCCCAGATGGGCTTCCACGGCCGCAATCGCGGCAGGAAGTTCCTCGCGGGTGGGACCAACGAGAACGGAGCGGATTCCCACCGCCTGCGCTCCCGCCACGTTGCCGGGTGCATCATCGACGAACAGCACGTCCTCGCTGCCGAGACCAAGCCGATCGAGGGCGAGATGGAAGATCTCCGGCGCAGGCTTTCGCATTCCGACCTCCGAGGAATCCACGACGTCGTCGAATAGCTCCTCGAGAGGCAGCAGCGGCTTCCAGAACTCCTCGAACTCCCTGGCGTTGTTCGTGAGCAATGACGTGCCGAGCCCACGACTGCGAAGCTCCCGACAGAAGGCGACCATGTCTTCGCGCACTCCCCCGCCGGCGAGCGCAGCGAGCAGCTCGAACGGGTCGAGCGGCGTGCCGTCGGGCAGGACGTGGTTCGCCATGATCTCCTCGCGTGCATCGGCAACCGTGACCTCACCACGCTCCAGCCGATGCCAGGGGTGGTCTGTGTCTTCGTCGTAGGCACCGAACACGGCCAGCGTCAGCTCCTCGGGCGAGAACCCGCGGTCCACTGCAGCCTGTTCCAGCGCCTTGAACGGCGAGTCGATGAACACTCCCCCGAAGTCGAAGATCACAGCCCGCACTCCGCCGCGGGTGGATCCCTGATCGCCTGATTCGTTCATGTCTCTCCTGTTTCGAGAAGTCGTTCGAAGCCATCCGCATCGATGATCGGCACCTCGAGTTTCTCCGCCTTGGCCAACTTCGACGCACCCGGGGACTCACCCACGACCAGTGCGTAGGTCGACTTGGAGACAGTGCCCGGTGACTTGCCGCCGCGCGCCACTATCGCTGCAGCCGCTTCGTCTCGGCTGTAGCCCTCGAGCGTGCCCGAGACGACCACGCTGCGGCCGTCGAGGGTCTGGGGAAAGTCGGCGGGTGCCGTGATCGGCGCCTCAGTGGTGACTCCTGCGCTCACTAACCTGTCGATGAGCGTTGTGTTGTCTGCGTTGGAGAACCAGTGGCTCACCGACTCCGCTATAACAGGACCGACCCCGTCGACCGCGGCCAGTTCCTCGGTTGATGCCGAACGGATCGCAGCCAACGACCCGAAGCTGTCGACCAACAACTGCGCGCCGGTGGGACCGAGGTGCACGATGTTGAGTCCGAACAGCAGGTTGGCCAGCGGACGCTCGAGCGATGCCTCGATGGAGGACCGCAGGTTGGAGACCGCCCGCTCGCCGTATCCGCGCAGCTCGCCGATTCGTTCGTAGTCGAGTGTGTAGATGTCCGACACATCCGCGAGCAGGCCGAGGTCGATGAAGAGCTCGACCTGCTTCTCACCCAGGCCCTCGATGTCCATCGCCCCCCGTGATGCGAAGTGTGAGATGCGGGCCAGCCGGCGGGCCGGACATGAGTAGTTGATGCAGCGGTGATCCGCCTCGCCCTCCTCGCGCACGAGGGGCTCGCCACAGGACGGACAGTCCTGGGGAAACACCCACCCTTTCAGCCCCTTGGGGCGCAGCTCGAGCACTGGTCCGACCACTTCTGGAATGACGTCACCGGCCTTGCGCACCACGACGGTGTCTCCCGGCCGTACGTCCTTTGCTGCCACCTGGTCCTCGTTGTGCAGCGTGGCCATGCCCACGGTGGAACCGCCCACGAACACCGGTTCGAGAACCGCAAAGGGGGTTGTGCGCCCCGTGCGGCCGACGGACACGTCGATGTCGCGAAGCAACGTGGTGCGTTCCTCCGGCGGCAGCTTGTAGGCGATCGCCCAACGAGGCGCCTTGGCGGTGGCACCCAGGACCTCCTGCGCGTGCAGGTCGTCGACCTTCACCACGACGCCGTCGATCTCATAGGGCAGGTCATGACGGTGTTCGACCCAGTGTGCACAGAAGCCATAGACGTCCTCGAGATCAGCGAAGGTCGATGTCTCCGGATTGGTGGGTAGACCGAGCGAGGCGATCCACTCGAGTGCCCCCGAATGACTCGGTGGCACCTCGGCGCCCTGCACCAGGCCGAGCTGGTAGCACCACCACGAAAGGCCGCGACCGGCGGTGACCGAGGAGTCCTTCTGTCGCAGGCTGCCCGCTCCGGCGTTTCGCGGGTTGACCGGTACCGGTCTCGGCTTTCGGCCGGCGGCCTCCGCCACCTCGTTCTCGGCCTCCGTGCGCTCGACCAGCGCCTCGAAGGCGTCGATCGGCAGGTAGATCTCGCCACGTGCTTCGAGAACGGCAGGTGGGTCACCCGCCAGCTCGTGTGGCACGGACTCGATCACACCCACGTTCGCGGTGACATCCTCGCCGGTACGGCCGTCTCCTCGGGTCGCCGCACCGACGAAGCGGCCGGCCTCCCAGCGGATGGACACGGCGAGCCCGTCGATCTTGAGCTCGCACGCATAGCGAACCTCGGAATCCAGACCCGCCTCAGCAAGGCGTCGGGAGGTGCGCTCGCCCCAGGCGCGCAACTCGTCGCCGTCCATGGCGTTGTCGAGGCTCATCATCGGCACCGAGTGCTGCACAGCCGCGAACGGGGTGCGGCTCGCCGCTGCGCCGGGCCGTTGCGTCGGGCTGTCGGGCGTGATCAGGTCGGGATGCTCGGCTTCGATCGAGCGCAGCTCGCGCACCAACGCGTCGTAGTCGGCATCCGGGATCGTTGGCGCGTCGTGGCCGTAGTAGGCGTCGTCGTGTCGGCGGATTTCGGCCCGCAACCACTCGGCCCGGCCGGGGGCGTCCGCAGGCTCCGGTGGCTCGGTCACGCAGTGAAACTACAACGTGACTGCGACGCCTCAGGTGCCGGTGGATACCGGGGCACGTGGAGCCGTCGCCGAAATGCGTCCGGCCAGAGAATCCACGAGATCCACCATCATCGTGATCTGGGACATGTCGAAGCGGGCCAGGTCGTCGGAGGGACTCACCATGGAGCGTTGCCTGAGCAGCTCACCGTCGACGCCGGCGATCTCCAGATCCCGCCATGTGGCAACGAGGTGGCGCCACAACAGCTCTGCGCTGGAGCCGAGGGGCCGGTCCACCGGTACAGCCCCCCATGCGATCCAGCCACCGTTGTCCAGGAGGGCCTGTACCCATTCGGCGTAGCCCGCAACGGACGCGTCGGCGGGCATGGACACCAGCGACACACCGGAGGAGATGATGGTGCGCCAGTCCGAGCGCCCGGGCACGTGAATGCCGATGAGCACCGGGCTGGCGCCGGCGGCGACGTCGATCGCGTCGACTGCGGGATCGAGCAGTGATCGCACCTGCTTGACGCCGAGGGGAAAGGTCGGGTGCATGGACCCCACGAGCCGATGCTCGTCGAGCACGACGGCGACCGGCAGTGACGGTTCGACCTTTCGTACCGCCGCGACGATCGCCTCGGCGCGGTACACGGTGGCAACGCGTGCGGCATCCATGGCTGCGGGCAGATCCAGCCCGGCCTCCGCGAGGATCAGCGCCAGGCTCACCGGCCCGACCATCTCAGTGCGCACTGCCATGGGAGCCGACTCCGCCGCGATGGAGGGCCAAGCGGCGAGCGCGCCGTTGAAGGCATCGAATGCGGGCGCGTCGAGCCGAGTCGCCGCGTCCGGGCTGAAACCGAACTCGGTGGTATTGACCCTGATGGCACCCGGCCCAACGGGATGCACACCCTCGAAAGCAGTCGATGCCTGGGCCAGAAGGGAGCCGGCGGGGTCGATCGTCAGGGGAATGGTCGGAAAAACGTGCCCGCGCATCGACACATCGATCGCCTCGGGCACCGTGGCCGCCGGTGTTGCGGCACACAAGGTGGGGATCCCGATCGGCAACTCAGGCGTAGCCCCCATGACCCGTTGTTAGCGGTGTGCGAAACCTTCACGCAAACTGGGGGGGTGAAAGCCCCCGGTTTCCTGTGGATCATGCGTGCGCTCTGGCTGGCACTTCCGTTCACCCTGCTGGACGCGATCATCGACGCGACCGCCGGAGCTCCGCGGTCGGTGGCCGTTACCGCGCAGGTGCTGTTCTGGATCCTGTGGGCGCTCGGAGCGCTACTCACACTGCTGGCGCTGCCCTCGACGCTCACCGGCCTGCGCATCGTCGCACCGATCGCGCCGACTGGGTCGCTGTGCGCCGCGATCGTCGAGCCGCCGGCACTGTCGGGCTGGATCGGCCTCGCTGCCTCGACCCTGGCGGCGGTACTCGCCATGTCTGCAGCGATCGGAGACTGGTATGTGGACGGCTCCTCCTACGGCGACGAGAGGCGGTTCGCCCTTCGGCCTCCAGCGGCCCTGTTGATGATCGCGGTGCCCATCGCCTGGCTGTTGACGGTGGCCCCCCTCCTGGTCGGCACATTGCTCTTCGCCGCTGAGGCGTGGGCTGTGGGGGTACCGCTGCTGCTGGTGGGGATAGTCACCGCGTGGTGGGGATCGTTCGCGCTGTGGCGCCTCGCGCGGCGTTGGCTCGTGTTCGTTCCCGCGGGCGTGACCGTCGTGGACGAGATGGCCCTGGCCGAGCCAGTGCTCTTTGCGGCCCGCGTCATCTCGCACGTCGGTCCGGCCCACGTCGGCTCCGAGGCGGCCGACCTCACCGTGGGCGCGCCCGGCCTGGTGCTGGAACTCGACTTCTCCGCGCCCGTGGAGGTTCTGCCCACCCCACGGCGTTGCGAGCCGGCCGAAACCGCCGAGGTCGGTGGAATCCTCGTTGTGCCGAGCCGACCAGCCGCCGTGCTCGACCACGCCGAGTCGCGTGGGCTGTCGGTGTCGCGCAGCTAGTCACCGAGACACCGGCGGCCGCTGTTGGTCCCGGCACATGCCTAGGACTCGACAGGCTCTCCGAAGGCATCGCAGTCGGGGTTCTCACAAACGAAGCCGGAGTCGATGATGTTCGACGTCTCGGCGGGTAGAGCCGTGACCCCGCAGGCAGAACAAATCGGTGCTCGCTCGATGTCGACGCCCTCGCAGTTGCTCATCGACCTTGCATCAGGCCGACCCGAGCGCGATGCCGCCGCCCACCACCGTTTCGAGATGCTCCGAACTCGGCCCGCATTCCTCACCGGATGCCCCGGCCCGGTTTTGGTAGAACACGACGCTCTGGCCGGGGGCGACCTTGGGCTGGGCAACGTGCCATTCGAGATCCACCTGACCGTCCTCGGCGACACGCAGGGTGGAACTCGCGGGATGGCCATGGGCCGAACACTGGGCTGTCACCTCGATCCCGGCCGCGTGGTCTGCCCCCCCCGGAACACCAGAAGCCCAAACCACCGAACCAAGGCGAACCCAGTCCGCGAGCAGGTCGTCGGGTCCGCCGACGGTGACGGTGCGCGCTCGGACGTCGACCGCCGTTGCGAAACGACGCTTCGACCCACCTGAGAGGTTCAGACCCTTGCGCTGGCCGATGGTGACGAGCTCGACCGCGTCGGTCGACCCGACCGTTGTGCCATCACTGTCGACCACGGTGCCCCGGTGCAGCTCCACCCGCTCGGAGAGGAAGGCCTGACGCCCATCCGCTCTGGTGATGAAGCACACATCCTGACTCTCGGGCTTCGATGCAGTGCGCAGTCCGCGCTCGCCGGCGATGCGCCGAACCTCGCTCTTGGTCATCTCGCCGATGGGAAACAGGACCTGTTCGAGGTCTGCCCCGGTGACGGTATAGAGCACGTAGGACTGGTCCTTGGCGGAGTCCTCTCCCCTACCGATGCGCCAGGTGCGGTCGGCCATCATCACCCGCCTCGCGTGGTGGCCGGTCGCAACTGCATCGAATCCGAGGACTTCGGCACGCCGAAGAAGGGCATCGAACTTCAGGTGTCGGTTGCATTCGATACAAGGATTGGGTGTGTTGCCCCGGACGTGTTCCTCGACATAAGGATCCACGACGAGTCTGTCGAAGGCATCGGTGTAGTTGAACACGTGGTGGTCGATGCCGAGCTGTGCGGCACAGCGCCTTGCATCCTCCACGTCGGCAACCGAACAACAGCCGCTGTCGCTTGCGCCACCCCACAGCTTCAACGTGGCGCCGACAACTTCGTGACCGGCGTCCAGCAGGACTGCCGCAGCAACCGAGCTGTCGACCCCACCCGAGAGCGCAGCCAGCACCTTCACCGGGCCACCGCCGACCCGAGTGTCCCAGCTGATCGGAGGTGCTCGATGGCACCGGTGATCGCTCCGAGCGTCGCGTCCACCTCTGCGTCGGTCGTGTCGGACGACAGTGACAGCCGCACCGGAGCGGCATTCGACGAGGCGAGGCCGATCGCAGCGACGACATGGGATCCGCCGGTTGCCCCCGATGCACATGAGGAAGCAGCAGACGCGCACACACCGCGCGACTCCAGGTCGAACAGGAGTTCCTCGCCGTCGACATCTTCGACGAGCAGGTGCAGGTGACCGGGCAGCAGGTGCGAACGATCGGCGGGCAGGCCGGAGGCCGCGGCCACAGCTGGGCCGACGGTTTCTGTCACGCCGTCGATGTCGCTCACCTCAGCGGCCAGACGGTCGCGGTGAATCGCCGCCGTCCGACGCCTGTGCGAACGCCCTTCGGAAACCGCGGCGAGTGCTGCCGCGAACCCGGCGATGCCCGCCAGGTTGTGGGTTCCTCCGCGCCGTTCTCTCTCCTGGGCACCACCGAGGAGCAACGGACGAAGCTCGCTACCGGCACCCACGACGAGTGCTCCCACACCCTTCGGGCCACCCAGCTTGTGTGCCGACACGCTCAGGAGATCGGCGACCGCAACAAGGTCTGCGAGTTCACGCCACGGAGCCGCCTGCACGGCATCGGTGTGCAGAACGGCGCCGGGTGCCAGTTCTCGAACGACCGCGCTCACGGCTTCGATGTCGTTGAGCGTGCCCAGTTCGTTGTTCGCCGCCATGACCGACACCACACCCACCGCGGGGCCCCCACCTTCGCGGGTGTCGCGATCACGACGTTGCAGAACATCAGCGAGTGCTCCGGGTTCGATTCGACCCAGTCGATCCACGGCAACCGCTTCGCCACCCAGGGCAAGCGTTGGCTCGAGCACCGCGTGGTGCTCCACTGCCGAACAAACGGGCACCCCCTGGCGCGGCGGCATGCCACCGGTGAGCGCGTGGTTGTCGGCCTCGGTGCCGCCCGAGGTGAACACCACTTCTCCGGGGGAGCAGCCGATCACCTCGGCTGTCTGCTCGCGCGCCTCGTCGAGCGCCCGCAAGGCCCGACGGGCGACTGCGTGGGACCCCGAAGGATTGCCGTGGGTGGCAACCGATGTGCCCGGCCGGGCGAGGAAGGGTTCCATGGCTGCGCGTGCCTCGTCGCACAGCGGCGTCGTGGCGGCACGATCCATGTCGATCAAACCCGCTCCACCTGTCGCGGAGCGACGCAGGTCGCGGCGCGTGTTCTGGGGGGTGCCGGGTCGACTCACGACCACAAGGGTACGAAGGTCAGCGACGCTGGTCGATACGCGGGCGCGGGCTAGAACCCGACAGCTCCCGGTCCACTCGTCGGCAGGGTTCCTGCCTCGCGTTGCGACTTGAGCTCGCGCGCTGTCCTGCCCCAGTTCCTCGGCACGCGGGCGAAGCTGGCAAGCGCCCCCGCGAGATCGCGTCGCCTGGACACCCGATAGTTGGAAGGCCGCGGTCCGCTGCGTCGCTGGGTCCAGTACGAATGCAGCAACAGGGGCGGGTTGAAGCCGTCGGCAGCGGCCCTCGCCAACGGACCTGCCTCGATGTCCTGCGCGTCGAAGATGTGTATCTCCTTGGCGGCGCCGAGCGATGTGTCATGCCCGTCGCCTCGGTGCACCAGCACCATCACGTAGCCATCGTTCGGGGTCGTCCGGCCCCGGCGTGGCACGAAGGTTGGCGGCGACGGGAACGTGCCCGGCTCCTCGTAGGAGTAGGCACCGGCCACCTTGCGCGCCGCCAGGTCGAAGTGTGCGATGGTGCCGGGGCGTCCGTCGGATGGCAGCTCGTCGAGCTCCACGAGCCGTTCGTTGTCCGAGCCCGAGTAGAGATCCCACCACGCCTGGCTGGTCAGGTCCGGGTCGTAGCCGGTGCCGGAGTACCACGCCTGGGTGACCTTCTCGCGCGCCTGGGCATCGGAGTAGTCATGGGTTGAAAGCACCCCACCCCAGAACCGGTCATCCCAGATCTTCTCGGCCTCACGGACTTCGCCGGTGGCCGCAACGATCTCGTAGGTACCCATGCAGCCCGGCTGGTTGGCCAGCGACACCAGGCCCTCGTGGTCGGGGGCAACAGTGTCGCCCGAGTGCGAGCGTTCTCCGGCGGCCGTGGTGATCATGAGATCGGCCAGTGCGATGTGCTCCAGGTGCACCCGGATGATTCCGTCGTCATCGTCCACATCGGCGATCACGTGGCCGGTGGGAATCGGGATGCGAACCTCGGTGGCCGAGACGGGCCGACCGGGCGGCGTACGACGCAGGTCTTCTTTGGCCACGATCCAGAGCTGGGTGAAGTCCTGGTTCGGTATCTCACGCGCCCCTCCTCGCATGGCGCCGGCCTCCATCTTGAAAGGGAGGTCACAGAACACGAGATGGTTGCGTGTCGCCTTGATGTCGTGGATGGAGTCGAATGGGCTCATGCCCTCCACCGGCCAGCGTTCGACAGGTCCGCTGAGTCCCCAGCGGGCCACATAGGTGGGTGCTCCCGGCATCGGGAAGTAGTTGACGAAGTAGACGCAACGCTCCTCGTATGCCGGCGCGGGGTGAGCCGCCACCGGACACATCGGCTCCAAGAGGCCCGGCGCCATCTGCTCCCACTCGCCGTTGGAGCCGACGGGCGTGATCACCTCCATGGTCACCGGATCCACCTCAATGGGTCGACCGGCGTCGTAGCCCACGAACAGCCGCCCATCGATGGTCTGAACATTGGTGTTGGCCATGTTCGACACGCCGAAGGGCGAGAACTGCGCGAACTCCACGGTCTTGAAGAGCTTGGGATACTTGGCCGCGAGGCGAGCGACCGGCGTGTCCATCCGGCGGGCCCTTGCTCCCACGGTGCCGTCGGCCGACGGTTCCATCGAGAACCTGTGCAACAGACCGAACTGGTTGAACCAGTGACCACCCGGCTCCCGCTTGTCAGGCCCGATGACGAACACGTCTCCGTAGGCGTCGCCGGGCCACTCCCCATCGATGACCTGGAGGCGCCAGTCGCCCTCGCCTGATCCGTGGAACAGGTTCTTCGTCAGCGTTGCCATCACGTTCCCTTCCGAGCCACTGCGGTCCCATCCGCAGCACCCATTGAGCCTAAACGGTGTTCACCTGAGGTGCCACGAAGAACCACCGCTCTGACATCGCAGCGGCGGGCGGCGCGCTGGTGGGCTTGGGCCCGACCTCAGGTTCGCGCCAGCAACACGTAGCTCACGGGTGCCAGCCCCAGCGAGACGTCACGCAGGAGCCCGCCCTCGCGCCACTGGAACGCCGAGGCCACGCAGACGAGGAAGGTCTCCGGTTCGATGTCCGCCGGTAGTTGATGGTCGATTCGATACTTGGTGGCCTCGGCCAGCGCCACCGCCTCCGGAAATCGCGCATCTGGCGAGAGCCCGCCGACACGGAGGAGGAACTCCCTGATGATCGAGAACTCCTCTGCGCTCAGGCGACTCACATCCATCGATGAGACGTAGGCCTCGTAGCCCGGGGGCGGGTAGAACACCACGGGTACCGAACCGCGAGCGCGGCGACGTGTGCGCACCACCACGGTCGAGGCCGACACGTCACCGAGACGCTGGGCGCTGGGCGAGAACATGGCAGCCAGCAGGGCGATGAAACCCAAGGAGAGGTACACCTCGATCAGGGCGAGCAGTCCCCGGATCATCGACTGACGAGGCTGCACCGGCGAACCGTCGGCGCCGATGACCTGCAAGCCGAAGGCCGCCTTGCCCACGCTGCGGCCACGCCAGAGGATCTCGAGGCCGATCGGCCACACGAGCAGCACGAAGGCGACGATCACCAAGGAGATGAGCACCGACGAGACCCCGAACACCGACACGAACCCGGCGGCCATGAAGAGAACCATCGCCACTGCGAGTTGCACGAACAGGTCGAGCAGTCGGGCGAACGCGCGTGTGGCCACTCCAGCGGTCGGCAGGTCGAGCAAGACCGCCTCAGGTGTGACCACCCCTGCCCTCACGGCGCGTAGCGTAGCGCTCGCAGATGGACATCGACCGCTACATACAGCTGCACGATGCCGAGTGGAATCGTCTCGGCCAACTCGCCTCGCGTGCCGGCGGCCTCACCAGGGGATCCCTCACCGACCCCGAGATCGACGAGCTGATCTCGGCCTACCAACGGACCTCGGCCCAGCTGAGCCACGTACGCACCACCTACGGGGATCCGGACCTCATCCTTCGGCTGTCGCGCATTCTGGGCGATGCGAGGTTGATCATCTACCGCAAGCGCTCCAATCCGCTCCGCGCGGTCAGACGCTTCTTCACCGAAGGATTTCCTGCTGCAGTATGGGTGTCGCGGCGATTCGTGTTGGTGGCGTTCCTGTGCCTGATGGTGCCCGCGGTGCTCATGGGTTTCTGGCTGGCCAACGACCCTGCCGTGCTCGATGCCTCGATTCCTCCAGAGCTTCAGCAGTCGATCGCAGACTCGGAGTTCCGCGACTACTACTCGTCAGACGCGGCGCAGAACTTCGCAGGGACGGTCACGGTCAACAACATCATGGTGTCGTTCATGGCCCTCGCCATGGGGCTGCTGCCCGTGCTCGGACCTGTCTTCATCCTGGCCTACAACGGCCTCAACGTCGGAGTGATGGCCGCCGTCATGCACAGTGCGGGCGAGGGAGCACAGTTCTGGGGACTGATCACCCCTCACGGGCTGCTCGAGTTGTCGGCCATCATCATCGCCGGCGCCGCAGGACTGCGGATCTCCTGGGCGATCGTCGCCCCCGGCGACCGCAACCGCTCCACCGCCCTGGCTGAAGAAGGCCTCCGGGCGGTTGTCATCGTGCTCGGCCTCACCTTGAGTTTCCTCGTGGCAGGCCTCGTCGAGGGGTTCGTGACGCCATCGGGCATGCCAACGGCTCTTCGGGTGGCGATCGGCATCGCAGTGCTGGGCGTCTTCATCGCATACGTGGTCACCTTCGGCCAACGCGCGGAGCGCGCCGGGCTCACCGGACTGCTCGACGAACTCACCCGCGACGACATCGAACGGGCGGAGGAGCAGGCGGCCCGCGGTGTCGTGATCCGCGCCTAGCCACGGCCCTACAGCCGACCCGTTCCCTTCACGTGAAGGTAGGTGTCGGCCAGCTCAACCGCGAGCGACCCGGGTTCGGCATCGACCACGAGGGCCCCGAGCGAGCGGAGCTTCGCGGCCGTCCTGCGACGGTTGTCGATCGCTGTGGTCGCGGCCACGCGGCGAAAGGCCTCGTCCTCGTCGTGGACCGGCTCGCAAGCCCAGGACTGAACCGCCGGATCGCGCACCCCGCCGACCACCACCAGGTGTGTACGGGTGATGAGGGGCAACGCCGGAATCAATGAATCGGTCACGGCCTGTTCGAGCAGATCGCTCAGCACCACCAGCATCGCCCTGCGCCTGAAACGGCTGACCACTTCGGCGAACGCCCCCGCGTAGTCGGATTCGGACAAGACGGGTTCGAGGGCGTACATGGCCTCGGTGACCCGACCGAGCTGATCGGTGTGCCGCGCCGGCGGTACCACGGCCCGCACCTCGCGATCGAAGGCAACCATGCCGCAGCGGTCACCAAGGCGGGTTGCGACGGCGGTGAGCATCATCGCTGCGTCCATTGCATGCTCGACGCGGGGAACGCCTCCGACCCGGCCCGCCATCACCCGGCCGTTGTCGAGCAACACCACGATCCGCTGGTTTCGCTCCGCGCGGTACGTCCGGACGATTGGCCTGCCAGAACGTGCCGTGGCCGTCCAGTCGATGCGTCGGAACTCGTCGTCGGGGCCGTAGTCGCGCAGTTGCTCGAAATCGGTCCCCCCACCGAGCCCGCGCGCCGAACGCATGCCGACCTCGAGGATCCTGGCCTTGCGGATGCGGAGTTCGGCTTCCTGCGCGGAGCGAAAGGGTGGGTGCACACGGAGCACCGTCGAGAGGGGCACGTCTCGTTGGCGTGCCCCCATACCCAATGGTCCCGCAATGCGCACCGCAACCCGGTCCAGTTCGAAGCGACCTCGCCGGAGCGGGCGCAGCTCGGTGGAGATCTGGGCCGTTCCGCCCGGCGGCACCTTGAGCCTGAACCGCCTCGATCCGGCGCGGAGGCTCGGCGCCAACTGGTCCGCCACGTCCACGGTGAGCGTGCGGCGAGCCTCGCTGCGAACAGTCCACTCGAGTGTTGCATTGCGACCGGCCACGACCACCGGTGGGTGTCGACGCTGCAGGACCAGCTTCGACGGCGAAGTCGACACGAGTGCGTCGACCGCACACAACAGCAGCACCGCAGTGGTCACCACGGCAGCCACAACCCAGGGCACCACCTCCTCGCC
>JBPCTP010000381.1:0-3175 GCA_051011615.1 Microthrixaceae bacterium
CCACATGACACCCTTGGGCATGCCCGTGGTTCCGCCGGTGTAGAGCATGTACACGTCGTCGTTGCTCCGTTCACCGAATCCCCGCTCGGGTGACGAAGCAGCGAGCACCGCCTCGTAGTCCTCGGCACCGCATGCTGAGATGTCCTCGCCGGAGCCGTCGGCCCAGGCAATGCATGCCTTGAGCCCCGGGAGGTCCTTGCGGATGTTCGCCAGACGCGGCGAGAACTCGGCGCCGTGCACCACGGCCACCGAATCGGAGTTGTCGAGCAGGTAGGTGAGCTCACCCTCGACGTAGCGGTAGTTGACGTTGACCGGCACGGCCCGCAGTTTCCAGGCCGCCCACTGGGCCTCCAGCCACTCGTTGGAGTTGTAGCCGTACACGGCCACCTTGTCGCCGACGCCCACACCACGCTCGGCGAGCGCATGTGCCAGGCGATTGGCCCGTTCGTCGAGTTCGGCGAGGGTGAACTCGCGGGGCCCGTCGTGTGCGTTGGGTACCGACACCGATGGTCGATCCCCGATCACGTCCACGACGGATTCAAAGAGGTCAGCCAGGTTCCATGTTGTAGGCGCAGTCATGGCACCGAACGATACATACTGCGCGACCGAGAAGTTCAGCCACCGGTGTCGTACCGACGCGCGGCCGTGATCGCCAACGATAGATTCGGGTTGGACATGTCAGGGAGGCATCAGGTGAGCATCACCCAAGAGCGGATAGTCCAGGCCGAAGAAGGCATCGCACAGGTACAGAAGGTCCTCGATCATGCGCAGGATGCACTGGCAGTGGCCGGGCAGGTCGAAGAAGTGGCCAGCCGGAGCCGCAATGTCGTCAAGATCCTGGCCGTCGCGACCCTCATCGGACTGGTGGTGTTGGTCATCATGAAGGTCGCCGGTGGTCGCAGTACCGGACCCGAGTTGACCGTGGTGGAAAATCCCCCGGGCGATGACGACGAAGACGGCGGGCCCGCAGCCTGACCCTGCGACCTGAATTGCGCAATGTGAATTGCGCAATGTGAACTGCGCGATCTGATCGGGCGGCGGGACAATCCGCACTCAAGTTGGGGAGCCCGATCTACCGATCCGCTTGGATGGTCGGGAATGACGGGATCCGGAAAGCCGCGCACGCACGGGCGCTGATCGTTCTCGGGACGCTCACTTTGGTCGCTGCGGCATGCGTGCCGCCTGTTCCCTCCGAACCACCGGGGGTACCGACGGTCGGAGTGCACGCCGAGGTCGGCGGCTTCAACCGCCCGTGGGCTCTCGGGTTCACCCCGGACGGAGCGATCCTCGTCACCGAACGAGGCGGCACGTTGGCAGCCGTGGTGGGTGGCACCCGTGTCGTGGTCGGTGCCGTACCGGGTGTGGTGGCCAACGGCGAGGGCGGTCTCATGGGCCTGGCGGTGGATCCCGATTTCGCCACCAACCGGAGAATCTTCCTCTGTCACGCCAACGGCTCCGGCTCGTCGGTGACCGACGTGCGGATCGTCGCTGCCCTCGTTGCTCCGGGCTACACGTCGGTGGGCTCCTTCACCCCGATCCTCACCGGTATTGCGTCCGGGTCCGGCAACCGCCACCTGGGCTGCCGTCTCGCGTTCGGGCCAGACGCGATGTTGTGGGCGACCACCGGTGACGCCGCACGCGGTATCCACCCACAGGACCCGACGAGCCTGGCCGGAAAGGTGCTGCGCATGACCACCGCCGGCGCGCCGGCGCCGGGAAATCCGGGAGGCTCGCTCAACGGCCACGTGTACACACTCGGGCACCGCAACCCGCAGGGCATCGCTTTCCGGCCGTCGGACGGGGCAGCGTTCTCGGCCGAACACGGCCCGAGCTGTGACGACGAGGTGAACCTCCTCACCGCCGGCGCCAACTACGGCTGGGCGCCGACGGGGGGTGCCGGCGGCTACGGCGAAGGTGTGCCGATGACGTTCTCCGGTGCGACCCAGGCGGTGTGGTCCAGCGGATGTCCGACCATCGCACCCTCCGGCGCAGCCTTCATCTCCGGCACACATTGGGGAGCGCTCGACAACCAGCTGGTGATGGCGGTGCTGAAGGATCGCCAGCTGCGCTTCGTGCGCATGAACGGCAACGCTGTGCTCGGCACTGAGGTGGCGGTCACCGACAAGGGACGACTACGGGCCGCCCACATGGGACCCGATGGGTTCCTGTGGGTGGCACAGGACTCCTCGAGCGGCTCGGTACTCAAGGTGGGGCCGATCTGATTCAGGCCCGCATGGCGCCTGGACTGTCCGGCTTGATGGTGAAGGTGGCATCGACTTCCACAGGCTGGTCCTGTGCGAGGTTGTCGTTTACCACCCGGTATTCGGCGGCCCACTCCTCCGAGGACACACTGCATCTCGTCCAACCGCGGCGGGCGTCGAAGTACTGGATCCATGGCAACAGCGTGCTCACGAGGTCGGACAGGTCCTCGGGAATCGGGGCACCGGAGGAGATGGATGTGCCGACCAGCTCGGTTGCCACCGTCCGGGCGTCGTCGCCCTCGCCCAGCTGTACGTCTCCGACGCCGGCCACGTGGATGTCGCCCGTGATCACGACCGTGTTGGTCAAACCCGCGCCTTCGATCGTCGAGAGCAGTCGCTCTCGTGCCTCCGGGTAGCCGTCCCACTGGTCGTAGTTGAGGATCGCATCGCCCACTACGAGCGGCGACATCACGGTCTGGTTGCCGATCACGTTCCAGGTCGACTCCGAGGTGGTCAGGCCTTCGATCAGGCGGGCCTCCTGGGCGGCGCCGAGGAACTGACGGTCCGGGCCGTTGACCTCGTCGCACGCGGGACCCAGATCGAGGGTCGCGTCACCACATGCCTGGTCCGCACGGAACTGCCTGGTGTCGATCAGGAAGAACGAGGCCAGCGATCCCCACTCGATCTGGCGGTCGATCTCCAGGTCCGGACCTTCCGGCGCCGGCAGGCGCACGGGCATGTTCTCCCACCATGCGCGGTAGGCGGCGGTGCGCCGCTGGGTGAACTCCTCGGGGGCGACGCCGTCCTTTTCGGATGTGAGCCCCGCGTAGTTGTTGTCGACCTCGTGGTCGTCCCAGACGACGAGCCACGGAGCGGCGGCGTGTGCAGCGCGCAGGTTCCCGTCGCCCCGGTAGACGGCATAGCGGCGTCTGTACTCGGCGAGAGTGGTGCACTCAGGCAGGTCGTTGTCGGCC
>JBPCTP010000382.1:0-3496 GCA_051011615.1 Microthrixaceae bacterium
TGCGTGGAGAGTCGGGGAGCTCCGGTCGCGAGTTCTACCTCTACATGGGCGTCGATGCCGAGCCCATCTCCTCGAAGTGGAAGAACTTCAAGGTGCACTTCCGCTACACCGAGGAGTACTCGTGGACGGCGCCGTACATCAAACGGCAGGTCCCGATGGTGTTCGACCTCATCAACGATCCGCACGAGGAGATCGACCTGATGGACGCCGAGCTCACCTACGCCTGGGTGATCGGCCTTGCCTCGCAACCGTTGCTCCAGCTGGCCCAGAGTGCGGCTCAATTCCGTCACCTCGAAGCCGGCGAGGACTTCCAGGGGTACGACATCGACCTCAACCGACAAGCTGAGCCGGTGAGCACCGCCTAGGCGGATCGTTTAGGACCGCCCACACCGAAAACCGATCGCAAACGACAAAGGGAGCTGCACGAAATGGAAGTCATCGGATTGTTGTTCAACCTCTTCCTGGTGGTGATGATCGTCACCACCATGGTGTCAGCGGGGTTCACGACCACGTTCAGTGCAATCGGCTCGGTCTTGAGCCGGTTCGGGTTGGTGGTCATGGTGCTTGCCACCGGCCTACTTCTCCGACCAGCGGTCGGTTGGGGCCTGGCGGAGCTCTTCAGCCTCGACACACCGGCCTACATCGCCATGATCCTCCTTGCGGTGGTGCCAGGTGCCCCGCTCGGCGTCAAGTTCGTCATGAGCGCGAAGGGTGACGTCACGACCGGTGCCGTCTTCCAGGTGTTGCTGGCGGTCGTCGCCTCGTTCACGTTCGCTCCGACAGCAAACTGGATTCTGGAGACCGCAGATCTCGGCGATGGTGTGTCACTGCCGGTCGGCGATCTGCTCAGGACGATCGTGTTCCTCCAGGTACTCCCGTTCGTTGTCGGCCTTCTCATCCGTCGATGGAACGAGAAGTCGGCGCTCGAGTGGAACGAGTTCGCCCAGAAGGTCATCGGGCCATCGTTCCTGGCAGTCGTGGTACTGGGTGTGCTCGGCAGCTGGCAGATGATCATCGATCTCATCGGCGATCGGGTTCTGCTGGCCGGTGCGCTGTTCTCGGTAATCATGGTCGCTATCGGCTACACGGTTTCGACAGGCGGCTACAAGACACGGGCCGCCACATCGATGATCCAACCCGGCTCCAACTCGGGTCCGTCGTTCGCCGCCGTTGCGATCGCCTTCGACGGCGACCCCGCCATTCTCGGTGCGGTCACGGCGATCCTGTTCATGCAGATCGTCGTCACACCGGTGATCGGGTCTTGGATGGGGAACAGCCTGAGCGGCGAACCCGACGACGACGAGGTCATCGACATGGACGCCACTGAAGGAGCCGCTGAGAGCGACGGTGCGGTCGCTCAGTCGGCCGCCGCAACCGCAAGTGCGCCGGCGGTCGACTGAGGGAGTGGCCCGAGACTGGGGGTGACGGAGCAGTGAGCGACACCCCATGGGCCGACGCCGACAACGATCGCCTGGCAAGACTGCGTACAGCGCTCGCAGCGGAGCGAACGGTGTTCGCCGTCATCCGGACCGGGCTGGCGGTTGCCGGCGGCGGAGCGGTGATCGTCACGGTGCTCGGAAACCGGTGGCCAGGATGGGTTCAATCCATCCTGGCCGCCGGCTTCGTCATTCCCGGGTATGCGCTGATGTTCGACGGGCTCAGCCGGTACGGCCGCGTCTCCAACATCGTCAGATCGGTCGACCCGGATCATGACCGGATGGTGTCGCCAAGGGTGATGACGGCGTTGATCGTGACCATCCAGGTCGTCGTCACCGTCGTCGTTCTTCTGCTGATTGTCGGCGCCTTCGACTCAGGCGAGTGACAGACGGAGCATCGATTGACCGCAGATGCAACCTCACCCGACAGGCCGCACGTCACCGAGCGCAGGTTGCGGACGCCCCACGCGGCTGCCGCCGCGGGCATCGTTTTCGCCGTCATCACCCTTGTCGCGATGACGATGATCCACACCGCGTTGCCAGCCGACCCTCCCACTGATGCCGGCTGGTTGACCGAAGATGAGAATCAGGTCGCGGCAGCGGTGACTCTGGTGCCATTCGCCGCCATCGCCTTCCTTTGGTTCATCGGGGTGCTACGCGACCTGCTCGGTCAGCGAGAGGATCAGTTCTTCGCCACGATCTTCCTCGGCAGCGGCCTGCTGTTCCTCGGCGGGCTGTTCGTATGGACCGCAACGATTGCGGCAGCGCTCGCCAGCTCCAACGCCCAACCCGACGTCTTCGCCAAGAGCCCCGCCTACACGTTTGCCGGATCCTTGATCGAGGTGATGGACACGGTCGTGACGCTGCGAATGGCAGGCGTGTTCATGTTCTCGACGGCGACGATGTGGCTCCGCACGGGAGCCATGCCCCGGTGGCTCGTGCTCTTGACGTTCGCTGGCGCGATCGTGTTACTGATTGGTGGCCCCGGCTTGCGAGGCGTCCGTCTCTCGTTTCCCGCCTGGGTTCTGATCGTCAGCATCATGATCCTCGTCCGGCACCGGCGGAATGAGGGTTCGGCCCGGTTCGAACGGGCGTGAGCGACAAAATGAGCGACATGCCGCCAGAGAACGTCACGACCGAACAGAGCCCGCAACCGTCGCTGCTGCTCCGAATCAGTCGATGGGAACTGCTGGTCGTCTTTCTCCTTCTGCTCGGGATTTTCGCCTCGCGTCAGACCGGCTCCCTGCCCGGGCGTGCCATTCGACTGCTCGACGTCGCCCTGGCGGCGGCCGCACTAGCGATGGCGATGCGGGCCGGTGGGGCCAGTCACCGAACCCGAATCGTGCACGGTGGGCTTGGCGCCTTGGCCATCGTCCTCGCCGTCACCGGAGTCGCCATGTCTTCTTTTGGCTTGCAGCGTCTCGCTGCCGGGATCGGCGCCTACCTCGTGGCGGTCGTCTTCGTCTATGTCCTGTCGGTTGTGCTTCACCAGGAGCACGTCACCGGTGACACCCTCTTCGGAGCGCTTGCCGCCTACCTCTCCGCAGCGATCATGTTCGCCATGATCTACACACTGGTCGCCCGCTCTGACCCCGCGGCGTTCGAACCGCCCCAGCCGGTGATCGATGGCCAAACTGACCTCTACTACTTCAGCTTCGTCACGGTCACGAGCCTGGGTTACGGGGACATCGCCCCGGCGTCGGACCTCACACGCGTGCTCGCCCCGATCGAAGCCGTTGTCGGACTGATCCTCATTGCGGCCTTGGTCGGCCGAATCGTCGCACTGCTCGTCGCCCAGAACGTCGAGTCCGTGACCCAACTCCGACTCGACGTCCTCGCTCGGGCCGTCGAACGCCTCGACGACCGAGATCGATCCGAAAAGGATCAAAGCTGAGACACGGGCTCACCGGCTGGCGGCGGACTCGACGCGACCCAGGAGGCGAACAAGCGTGTCGATCTCTGCGCCTGACAGGGTCTCAGGCACGACTCGGTCGATGATCGCTTCGAGTCGGGGGGCGAAGTCCTTCACCACCGCACGGCCGGCGGGATTCATCGTGACC